>JAFDAI010000036.1 GCA_019313905.1 Deltaproteobacteria bacterium
AAGCGTACAAAGGTTGAGATGTAAAGATGTAGTGACCATAAATTTGGCCACTCAGCTTTAACCACATGACATCACTGTAGTTGTGTTCGGAATGGGGTTAAACTTGGGTTAACAGGAGAGGAAGGGGTTATTCATCGAGATCTTTATTGAATTTGATGTATGTGTAGGGAAGCTGGTAATAATTGAGGAACTTCGATGTTCTTTTGTATGACAGGTCATTGAATATTTTGGATATGTTAATACCCACGCCGGCGTATATATTTCGGCTCCTTTCGTCACCCGACTCTTCGTACCCGTCTACATAATACCCCAGATGCAATTCCAGGTACTTTAGATATTTATTGGTAACCGCGCCAAAACCGTCCAGCTTCAGGACAGCAAGGAATCTCATTTTTTCATAGTCCGTCACGACATCGGGATCCTGAAACGTGGGGATATACTCTACCCTGAAATCAATTTTTCTTGCGATGTCAGGATGCATGGAGAGAAAATAGCCCGCGCAACTTCCCAGAAAATTCATTGCAAAATCCTCGGGTGAGAAACCGAACTCACTTATGGAATCCGCTATTTCCATAAATCCTATTAATCCGAATGATGACAGTGCCCCGTAGAGCGCGGCTTTGTCGTGTTCATATCCCCACGACTCATAGAGAGACGAAAAACCGTGACTGATGACGTAGTTTGAATAGAAATGCCCGAGTTTGTCCGCCCCGCCTTTATCCGTATCTTCCTGAAACCATCCTTCCTTCTTCATGGAAGGAGAGTTCTCCCCGTAATCCCAAAAAGCGATCCCCCACGCGGTTATAGCAAGGAGGGCGCCTGTGTTCAATGCGACCAATTTCTCCTCCTTGGTGAAATTCTGTTTGAAGCCATGAACAGGCGCTGCGGCAAATACAAGGACCAAAAAAGAGATGATGACAGATCTTTTCATGGGATCCCTTTCACATCACTTTACCGGCACATATGCGGTAGAAGTATAAATACCGGATGAATCTGATATAGAAAAATTTATCCGGCTTAATGAAGGAAACTTGACAAAGCAAGTCAGAACCAACACCATACGAACCGAACCACCTTGAGTGTTTCACTCCGTCCGAACATGAGAGTCACATGAGAGTCCTTCCGTGTATATACCGAGTGGTGAAGAGAAAGAAACGAGTATCGAATGATTCGATATTGTCTGCCGGATAATACTACTATCTCGTTACATGTTGCAACCCTTAACAGAGGCAGAAGAATCCGGCATCACTGGCCCAAAGTTCATCAGAAAAGTCCCTTGACAGACTTCTGCCAAAGTATTAACAATTACATCCGATTCTACCGGTAGCACTTCAGATGTTAATGAGAACCGATTTTCACAAGGGCGAAGCAAGAACAACAAGTCGAATTAATCCCGATAGCGTATCGGGCTTCAACTACGTATTTCCAGATTTAAAAGCACTATAAAAGCCTCTTTTGAGTGAAGAGCAAAAGAAGCAGCAACAAAGGATGGGTTCTTTCAAGAACGGCTGTTGTGAGTACCTGGAAAGGGGGGGGACAACCACTAATTTCTCTTTATCCTCAAATTGGCGTGAAAAATTGCAAGTATAGAGCATTAACGAACCTTCTTTTATGAAAAAGATAATAACCGCTTCCATGCTTTATAATCTCATTCAATGTCCTCACCGGGTCACTATGGACCTGTTCGAAGATCCTGCCTTGAAAGATCCTGTTAATCCGTTTGTGCAACTGCTTTGGGAGAGAGGGAACACCTTTGAGAAGGAGGTCATGGACGGCCTCGATGTTCCATACACCGATCTCCACGAGTATTATGGGGAGGAAAAGAAACGCCTTACCCTGAATGCAATGACCCGTGGTGATGAATTGATATACAGTGGACGAATAACTATCGGAGACCTGGTTGGCGAACCTGATATCTTGAGAAAACAGGGTGCCGGCTATGTCGCAGGCGATATAAAAAGTGGTGCCGGTGAGGAAGGAGGCAGTGAAAACCTTGATGCAAAACCGAAAAAGCACTACGCGGTTCAGCTTGCTCTATACACAGACATAATCGAAAGATTGGGGTTTGCAGCAGAACGAGCACCTTTTATTTGGGACATTCACGGGCGGGAAATCGTATATGATTTAGATGCACCTCAAGGTCCGAGAAAGCCCTGGAGCATGTGGGATGAATACGAAGCGGCATTGGAAACAGTTTGTTGCCTGCTTGATCAAACAGAAAATACGCTTCCGGCATATGGAAGCAAGTGTAAGCTCTGCCACTGGTATACATCGTGCGGACGGAGATTAGAAGAAGCCGATGATCTGACACTCATTCCGGAATTAGGCAGGGCCAGGAGAGATGCCATGATGCATCACCTTTGCACTATCCGGGATTTGGCTCATGCCGATTTGGAAACGTTCATCAGAGGGAATAAAACAGATTTTCCCGGAGTAGGACCGGATACACTGAGGAAATTCCAGAACCGGGCCAAACTTCAGAAACAACCGGGGGCAAAACCTTATTTGAAAGAGACTGCGCATCTGCCAGAATCTGATACAGAACTATTTTTTGATATTGAGACCGATCCCATGAGAGATATTTGTTATTTACATGGGTTTATCGAGAGACGCGACGGGGACAATCGGACAGAAATATATGTTGCTTTTCTTGCAGAGAAACCGTCGGGAAAAGAAGAAGAAAGGGCATTTGCTGAGGCGTGGGCTTATATTCAAAATAGTCAACCTTGTGTGATCTATTATTACTCAGCCTATGAAAGAACCATATGGCGTAAGCTCCAGAAAAAGTACCCCCATGTGATTACCGTAGATGAGCTTGAAAATTTATTCGATCCAGCTGATGCCGTTGATCTTTATCATCACATTGTTCGCTCAAAGACTGAATGGCCGACGCGTGATTTTTCGATCAAGACGCTTGCTTCTTATCTTGGTTTTTCGTGGCGCGATTCTAATCCATCGGGAGCTGCTTCTATAGAGTGGTATCACCGATGGACAGAAAGCGGCGATCCTGAGATCAGACAGAGAATTCTTGATTATAATGAAGATGATTGTATCGCGATGAGAGTGCTCTTGGAGGGGATACAAAAATTACCGGTGAAAAAAGATTAAATGCACCTCATTCTCCCGTAGCGAAACTCGAAAAGGCTTTTGATAGATCCGCGGAGCCGATTCAACTCAAAAAAGCAAGATCTTTCACAGGATTATGCAGTCAGGTTGAATCAACACTCCGGTTTCATTAATCATAGGATAAACGAATCTCTTCATCCACTAATGTCGGCTGTATAATCTCTTTCCACTCAGGATCATTCCATGTCCCCAATTTTTCATGCATAGTAAGGTATTTCTGCGGTATGGGATGGGTGCCATAGACTACTTCAATCCCGTATCTCTTTTCGATAAAATCATGAAAATAGGTGATATGGGGACATGGTGGATATCCCACAATCAGCCCGGTGGCAAGGTGTATCACATCTGCTCCGTTTTTCGTCATTTCATCCACGGCATATTCGATGTTACCCCCGGGACATCCATCACAGGTTGTGTAGCCGACAGCTTCAACTTCCATATCTTTGTACCGGTTGAACGCCCCCTCCCTGTTTCGCAGTGACCTGAAACATTTTCCGCCCGCGCATCTACGGTAACGGTCACAGATGATTATTCCTATTTTGACTTTTTCTTTCATGTTGTCTCCTCATCTTTTTTTGCCACGCAACATATTCCCTTGCCTTTAATCCCGGGACCAAAACAGAGATTATCCGAATCACATTCCGCCCTGCGTCGGTCTCCAGACTTCCATCGGTTGATCAGATCCGGCTCTCTGATTAAGGGTCGGCTCATGGAGATATAATCCGCCACCCCGTCTTCCACAAGTTGTTCGGCAACTTCGATGGACCGCATACCGCCGACCAGGATCAGGGGGATATCGATTTTCTTTTTAAAGACACTCGCCTCTTCTCTGAAGTATGCCTCTCTATCCTGAGAATCAATCTTTGATCGGCATGGCGAAAGTCTGCCGCTGGTAAACGTGCCGCCGCTCAGTTCAATCGCGTCAAAACCGGTGTCGCTCAACAGCTCTGCGACTTGAAGAGAGTCCTTCAGATCCAGCCCGTTTTCTACGAAATCCCGGCAGTTCATCTTGATCAACACCGGATAGTCTCTACCCACAGTCTCCTTGATGGCGTGGCATATTTCAAGATGAATCCGGGCCCGATTGTGAACACTTCCTCCATATTCATCCCGGCGTTTGTTAAAAGCGGGGGAGAGGAACTGGCTGAGCAGATAGCCATGGGCGGAGTGAATTTGAACTCCGTCAAAGCCCGCTGATCTGGCCCTTTGTGCGGCATCGGCAAAGGCGCTGATGATTTCTCTGATATCCCGCGCCGTTATTTCTTTTCGCGGTGACTCTGTCGTCAGTCCACCGAAATCCGAAACAACCAGGAGAGGCTGTCCGGTTAATGAACCGGATGCAAAATAACCGGCATGGGCCAGTTGCATCACAATCTTGCCTTTACACGCGTGAACCGCAGCGGTCATTTCCCGAAGTCCATCGATGAGCTCATCTTTGTAAATGCCAAGCTGCCAGGGACCCCCCTGTCCCTCCGGCCGGACATAAGAATGCCCGCTGATAATCAAACCAACACCGCCCCCGGCTAAAGCGACCATTGTCTCAATCAGTTGCGGGGTAACGGCTCCATCATCGGTAGCCATCCCCTCCCATGTCGCTGACCGGACGAATCGATTCGACAAATCCATGCCGTTGACCACACTGCTTTCAAATAGCTTGCTCATGCTTTCTCATTTCCTCAACGGTCCCGGGCAGTAAAATGTATATTGTGAATTTGACCCCAGTTTTACTTTCATGGTAAATAATGTCAAGGAAAAGATGACATTAATAATTCTGCTGGTTAATAATCAAGGAGGCTAACCTATGCGGAATATATTCCGGCTTGTACTTTTTGGAGTCTTCTGTCTTGTATTGGGAGGCTGCGGCTTATTCATAAAGCATATTCCTCAGGACCAGATCGTATCTCCAACCCCGATGGATCATTTTGTCAAGGTTGGAGATGTGAATTTTCACTACCAGGAATATCCCGCAAAGGGTGAGGACGTATTTTTCCTTCACGGTTTTGGCTCCTCCACTTATACATGGGAGGGTGTGGCGCCAGGTCTTCAGAAGCAGGGCTATCATGTCTGGGCACTGGATATGAAGGGTTTTGGATGGTCCGATAAACCGGGGGATGCGAAGTATGACCCTATCACCCTCATGGAAGAAGTTAATCAGTGGATGGATGTGATGGGTCTTGATGATGTAACGTTTGTGGGTAATTCGCTTGGGGGCGCTATCGCGGTACTCATGGCCCTTGAACACCCCGAGAGGATAGGGCGCATGGTTCTGATAGATGCGGCCTCTTACAACCAGACAGAAAGGCCTTTTGTTGTAAGGATGGCGGGCATGCCGTTTTCACGCGGCTTTGCGAAACTCTTCTTTGGCCGCTGGGCGATAAAGTGGAACCTGAAAAGGGTATTCTATCATGATGACCGCGTGACAGAAGAAAAGATAGGTGCGTACTACGAGAGGATGTGCACCCACGGCGCGCTGGATGCCCAGATATCAGTGGCAAGGTCATTGGACTTTGGTATATTCGAAAAGTATACAAGGCGCATACCTGAGATAAAAGCGGAGACCTTGATCATATGGGGAAAGGAGGATAAGTGGATACCCCTTAAAAACGGTCTCAGGTTCAGGAAAGAGATTACCAACTCCATCATTGCGGTGATACCTGAGTGTGGTCATATACCGCAGGAGGAATATCCTGAGAAAACCGCAGGGCTGATAGCTGATTTTATGCAGAATAACCCTGTCGATGATTTGGGCATACCAGTCGGTGACAACCAGTAAGTTCTCGCACTCAACGGGAAACACCGCCCCTGGCTAAAGCGACCATCGTCTCAATCAGTTTCGGTGTGACCGCTCCATCATTGGCAACCATCCCTTCCAATGGCGCTAAATTGACTGCCGACGCATTCATCTCTGTCTGATTGATGGTCCTTTATTCCTTAAGCCATTTCCAGGCAGCGTCGATTTCTGCCGGGTCAAAGTATTTTTCACCTATCCCGACTACTTTTCCAAAGGGCCTGTCAAGAGCCACATACCACTTCCAGAAATGGCTGTCCGCGACGATGGCAATCTTGCCAATTTCTTTCATGTGCGTCAAAAGCCATTTTAAATCTTCAATTCCGGCCTTGAGTCCCCATGTCGCGTGTTTATCGAGGAAGACCAGCATATTAATCCTGCCGTGTTCCTCGATTACCTTTTCAGTCCTGCCTATCCACTCCTTTTCCATCTCCAAGGAAACTTTCCCTGAAATCTTCACTCCGAGAACATGTCCTTCGCTTTCCGGCAGTTCTGTGATCATAGCGTTTCCTCCTTTCCCTTTGTTGTTATTGTTCCGTGCCTTGTTCCGCTTCTCAGGATCCAGCTTCGGCACTCGCCATGTTACCATGTCTCGGCGACACGTCGAAAAAACCCCCCGAATTTTGTTGATCAATCCAAGAAACAGGGGTTCATGGTAGACGTGTGGTCTGCACCCGCTTCCGAATGCTTCCCGGGCAAATTCGGTGACCATCCGTTTCGCGTTGTCGAGAGGAATCAGCAGGTGTTCCTTGAAAGGACATTTTGTTCTGGAATGAAAGGTGATGAAAACGTGACGGCGCCACTTCCAGAGATTACTGATCGTATAGGGATACAGCCGGCACTCGATCGGCCGCTTGCCGTAGATTCGGCATTCGCCGTCCCAGTGCGGGCATGATTGCCCTTTTTTTGCGGAGACCCGATAAATCTTGCCCATCTGTCGCACGACCAGTACCGAGTGATGATCTGCGAAATTCTTCCGGTACTCGACCCGGGTCAGCCGAAGCTCCTCAAGGCGGTTGCAGCAATTCTGGTCCGTGCTGCAGTCCTTGTAGCGGTTTTCGGTATGTTTGTTCATTCGTATCTCTTTTTCGGACATTTTTCAAAGCATACGGAGTCCTCTGGCCTGAAATCTCTCCATCTCCGCCGCAGTCGGGCCGGGATAGTAAGGGGTATCTGCCGGAGCGCAGGGAAAATCGGTGATGTTTTTTTCTTTCAGAAGATCGATGGCTTCACAGATGACTTCCGGGTACAGTTCATAGGCAAGGCGATAATTGTCCATCAGGCTAAAGTTCGGTGATGTGACAAATTCCCCTTGGGCCACGATGGCGCCCATGTCGATTTTTCTCGTCATCATGTGCACGGTGACACCGATGGTTTCATCCCCGTTGATCATGGCCAGCAAGATCGGCCAGAATCCCCGGTATTTCGGTAGCTTGGACGGGTGGCAGTTGATACATGCGATCTTCGACACGGCCAGAATGTTGGTGCCGAAAATCTGGCGCTGCATCGAAACGACAACATCGGGTCGCATCGAAGATAAGCGCTGGACGAAATCCGGGGCGTTGACGTTTTTAATCCTCAGCCAGGGCACCCGGAAAAAGGTGCAAACCTCTCTGTTGGTCAGATAGCTCCGAAAAAAAAGCGGGAGCAGTCGCGCCAGCACTTTTGTCACCAGAACGGTCAATTTCAGATGGAGAATACTCCAGATTTCCCACAGCTGCAGCGACGCCAGATGTTTCTCTTTTTTTATATTCTCCCTGCCGTCCCTCACTTCGGCAACCAGGCAAACATCATCCCTTTTTTCATCAACAGGCGAAACAAAGCTTTTGGTCTGAAAAAGACGTCGTCGGATATGAGAACGCATATTTTCACAAGCGGTGTCCTTTGAATGGTTTCCCTGACAAGAGGACGGAAAAATCGCTGTAAATCGATTCTAGGTCAAGAGGATACCTGCCTGCCTTCTGGAGCTGGTTTAGTATATCCATTTAAAACCGATCCTCCATCATGCGATCGCACAGCTTCTCATGTTTTACCTTATTGAAAAACCCCCCAGCTTGGTCTCAAGGTACTCTTCGATCCCCTCCTGAGCACCTTCGCGCCCCAGACCGCTCTCATTCATACCGCCGAACGGCGCGGCAGCAGCTGTGGGATTGATATCGTTTATACCAACAATACCGAAACGCAGCCCTTCGAAAAATTTCATGGCACGGGTAATGTCTCTGGTGTAAACATAGGAAGCCAGACCATAGGTTGTATCATTGGCCATTGCCAAAACATCATCATCGTCATCAAAAACAATAATCGGTGCCACCGGCCCGAAGGTCTCCTGGCGGTAGATTATCATGTCCGGCGTAATCCCGCTTAAAATGGTGGGTGCGTAAAAATTACCCCGGTCAAGACCATCTTCGATCAGTTGCCGGCCCCCTTCAACCAGAGTGGCCCCTTTGTCAATGGCATCGGTCACTTGACTCGCCACTTTTGAAAGGGCCGCAGAGTTCACCAGGGGTCCGATGTTTACCCCGGGTTCAAACCCGCTTCCAGCGCGCATCTTCGCGACCCTGTTCTTCATCTCAGCAACAAAAGGTTCGATAATAGTATTGTGAACAAAGATCCGATTAGGACTGATGCAGGCTTGTCCCGTGTTGAGGAACTTAACCAGTATGGCCCCTTTGGCAGCATTAACCGGATCGGCGTCACGGCAGACAATAAATGGTGCATGCCCCCCCAGTTCGAGCGAGGCCCGTTTCATCTGATCGGCAGCTCCCCTGGCCAGCATCTTGCCGACTTCGGTTGATCCCGTAAATGTCAGTTTTCTTACCCGGGGATCCTTGAGAAAGAGTTCACCCACAGGAGCAGGGTCGGATGCCGTCACCAGGTTTACAACCCCTGCCGGAATCCCGGCCTTTTCAAATATCCTGAAAACTTCTCTGGCACAGATCGGGGTTGCTTCAGCCGGTTTTATAACAATGGTACAGCCGGCGGCCAGGGCAGGAGCCACCTTGCGTGGTGATCATGGAAACTGGATAGTTCCAAGGTGTAATGGCACCGACTACGCCAACCGGCTGGTGCAGAACAATAAAACGCTGGTCCGCACGCGGGGCCGGAATGGTGCGTCCATAGTTCCTCTTCGCCTCTTCCGCAAACCAGAGCAGAAAATCAGCACCATACTTAACCTCCGCCCTGGCGGCCCTAATTGGTTTGCCCTGTTCCTCGGTCATTACGCCGGCTAGGTGATCCAGATTTTCCATCATAAGGCGATGGGCTTCATAAAGATAGTCGGCGCGCTGGTATGCAGTAAGGGCGGACCAGCTTCCAAAAGCTCTGTGGGCCGCATCCACAGCCATGGCAGCATCGGCACTGTCGCCGTCGGGCATATGATCGACAATCTCACCGTTGGCCGGATTATGAACGGCAAAAGTCCTGCCGCTTTTTGCATCTACCCATTTCCCGTCTATATACATGTGATCTCTCCTTTATGATAAGGGTTTCCTTTTTCGTGGAGGGAGTATAAGGAAAGCGGCCTTGTGAGTCAATGGAATAATGGCCACAACATATGGTATGGGGCGCCGGTGATCATTAAGGTAATGCATCCGGGTATTCAGCCTATCGGGAGAGCTTCTGATATATGACGTTTTTTCTCCCGGCATAATGTAATTCTCAGACGAAATGGAATAATAATAACTGCTTCAGGAGTTCCCTGTGAACCGTACAGGAACAACTCCCCTTCAAACTAATCTGGCAAGACAAGCAGCACATGATTTCTCTCTGAGGCCTTTCGTGACAAGCCGACCAGTATAGCTGTCCTGGATGGTGTTGCCGCCGGAGAGAGAAAGGGAGCTGTGTACGCTCTATTTCGGAGTTGCGGACGCATGTATCGCTTATGGAATTGCATAATAAATAATGTCCGATGATGATCTTGAAGGTGTTTCGCTCGCATATTCTCCCGGATTGTATCCGTTATCGTTTATTTATCTGTCAAACTCCTTGACATCGTTAGAGGGATGTGAGTGCTTTCAGAACTAGCGATACGTTTTCTTCGGTACAGGAATGACCCATAAGACCGATTCGCCAGATCTTACCTTTGAGCAGCTCCAGACCACTTCCTATCTCAATATTGTATTCGTTCAGGAGTCGCTGCCGCACCGAGGCATCATCCACCGCCTCCGGTATGATGACTTCAGCATCGGGGCGCGGTGTGATGATAGACCCTTTCAGGTCCTCAGTATTTTTCAAGCATGGTCATATCGAAATACCAAGACTGCACGCCCTCTTTCCTGTTCCCCAGCTCTTCCACGGCCCTTGGGCTGAAAGTGGCGGGGGCTAAACCGGGCGGACAGTTCAGGCATCTTTGGATTCCCGAGTAGCAGACATCAATTTTCCAGTCATCTATTTTAAACTCTGCACCGCCGAGAGACGTTACAGTGTCCACTACAAAAAGCGCCTTATGTTCATGGACAATCTTTGATATTTATTCAAGGGGTTGCAGTACTCCCGTCGATGTTTCAGTATGGACAATGGCAACTATCCTGGCGGGAAAATCTTCTAATGTTCGGCGGACGAACTCTGCGTCAACAGGCTCGCCCCACTCGGCATCGATTCTCTTCAGAATACCGCCGCATCGCCCGACAATATCGCACATGCGCGTTCCGAAAACTCCGTTTACGCACACCAGCACGGGTGCTCCCTTTTCTATGGTGTTGACGAGGGCGGGTTCCATACTTGCGCTTCCCGTTCCCGATATGGGTATGGTGAGCGATTTTCAGTCATAAAGACCTCGCGCAGCATCTCCTAGACTTCCTCCATAATGACAAGAAAAAGGGGATCAAGATGACCAAGCATGGGACTCAACATAGCCTTCGATACGCTTGGTGGAATATTGCTCGGTCCCGGACCAAGCAATATCCGGTCGGGAAAAGATAAATCTCTATACTTTGCTGCCATGGATATATCCTTTCCGTGTAGTTTATTTCAAAGATAATACTACCGGTGTAATTCGATTGACCGGCATTAAACACCCCTACTTCGCGGTAAGGATGATCAGCATCTCCTCGTGAAGCGGGGTCTTAACCCCCAAGGACTTGCCCGTTTTTACAATGTATCCGATGAAGGTATCCACCTCCATGGGATTCCCCTTTTCTCTGTCCATCTGCATGGAGGACTTCGTTTCATAAGGAAAATTAGATGTGACTTCCAGTGATTGTTCGATAATGTTTTCCGGAAGAGGTATTCCTTTCGCGTCGGCAATCAATTTAACTTCCTTCATCATTTCTTCTAACATTGTTCGGTGATCCTCATTTTCCATAATTGCACCGAAAGGTTTTCCCAGCATGGAAGTAATACCTGCCAGGGGGCCTACAAAGAGATACTTGGACCATGCGCCAACAGTAATATTCTCCGAAAGTTCTGCCTTGATATCCGCATCTTTTAGAAGGGTTTCGATTTTTCTATAGGGCTCAGCAGAACCGCTTTCAGGACCGAAAATCAGCTTGCATGATCCACCTGTCTGCTGAATGACACCGGGATGGGCAATGCGCGTACTGATGTAGACGCATCCATTCAAAATAATTCCTCCGTGTAAAATGGAACTTAGTCGCTCCACATTATCGACTCCGTTTAAAAGGGGAATCGTTACCGTATTACTATGAAGATTGTCTGCAATCATGCGGGCGGCGTTTTCAAGACCATAACCTTTTACACAGAAGAAGATCAGATCCAGGAGACCCAGCTCTTTCGGATTGTCTGTTGCCAGAGATGGCGTGGCAGTAAAATCACCTTCTGTTGTGATCAGCTTGAGACCATCTTTTCTGATTTTATCTAAATGTTCGCCTCTTGCTATAAAGAAGATCTCGTGATCGTCTGAAGCGGCATATTTCAGGGCGAGCTTCCCCCCATAGTATCCGCCAACGCCTCCTATCCCCACGATTGCTATTTTCATTATTCCTCCACAGGTTGATCTATCTGTTTCTCATTTTAACTCTCAAATATCGATATTATCAATTGATACGCCGGTGCCAGATATCTTGCAACCTGCCCTTTTTGGGGAATCATAAATATGAAACCTTTTCTCTGCTTTGGGATAGTTGCAATATGCCTGATAATGCCCGGGTCGGGGTTATTGTTGATAAATTTCACAAGGAAATCATACATCTTTGTCATCTCATAATACAGGTAAAAATCGTACGCTCCCCATTTAACTTTCTCTCTGTACAACCGGTGGGCATTCGTTATTTCTGATCCTTGTAAACCGGAATATTTTGACTCAATCAGATGACCTTCTCCGGGGGAATCATGTCTCATGTACAGTGTGATAAATAATCTATCATATTTCATGATGAGTTTCGATATGGGCATATAAAGCCATGCATGCCTCGGAAGGAGGGTAATGGTGGCGTCAATTTCGGAGACAGGGCCCTTTTCTCTGAAAAAGAGATTGGCATGGTATCCCACGATTCCCCCGATATTGGTGAATGTTTGATCATCGGGTTTGATTACGTCCAGGAGGTCGTTAAATGCTGAGAGGAGTATCTTTTTATTTTCTTTCTTCCCCCGTGAAAAACCTATTACAAGCATACCGGCAAATGCAAAAAGAAGAAAGGGAAGAGGTAGTGTTACAAATGCATTCATATTAAAGCATTTTTTCTCTGGTGTGTTTAACGGGATCGGATTAATTCTCTATTGCTTGATAACGGATGGCAACCATTGATAAATCGGGGCAAAGTATTGTGCCACCTTTTTTTTATGAGGAATCATAAAAACGAAGCCTTTTTTTTGGTCTGGAATGATTGCTATATGTTTGATGGTAGCTGGTTCGGGGTTCAGTTCCATAAATTTTATAAAATGATCACGTATCCTGGTATTTTCATAATAGAGAAAAAAATCATAATTCCCCCAATTTATCGTTTCTTTGTTCAATCGTTGCTCATTTGTTATTTTCGGCCCCCGAAAAGCGGCATACTTCTTTTCAATTAAGTGGCCTTCTCCTGATGGGTTTTGTTTCAGGTACAGTGTTATGAATAGCCTGTCGTACTTACTTATAATCTTTGATATGGGGAAATAAAGCCATGAATGCCTTGGGAGCATGGTAATTGTAGCGTCAACACGTGATAAAAATGCACCCTTTTTCCTGACGAAGAAACTGGCGTGGTACCCGATAACTCCCCCGATATTGGTAAAGGTCTGGTCGTCGGGTTTCACAACATCGGCAAGATCATTAAAAGCGGAAAGAAATAACTTTTTATTCTGTCTTCTCCCCCAGAAATAACCAAAGCTCAAAAGAAAACTGAAGGCAATGAAAAGGAAAAAAACAGGTTGTGCTAAAATTTGCTCATGTTCAAACATTTTTACCTATTTCAAAACAGATTTGATGTAATATCTTGTTGGATATCATACAGCTTTCCGTTCTTACCATCAAGTAGTGTTTTTGAAAGAAAGACACGATCAACGGGGATGTCTTTTGCCGTTTTCTTCATATTTTCTTCAACATAACCGGCCATTCCTTCATTTTCTTTGGTGACCTTATTGTCGATCAGCAAACGAAGCGGAAGATTCAGGTCATTAAGACCTTCCATCAGCCGCTGTGACTCCTTAAGGGAGAGGACATCGGGATTAAAAACTAAAATGATAGAACAATTCTCCCCTTGCAGGATGCGGTTAAGAGACTCATAATTACTGTTCAGTTTCCAGAGCCTTTTCAGAATATCGTCGTCTTCCTCTTTATAATCCAGAAGGGTTTCTTCTGAACTTAAAGGGCCCCTTATCCTATGGATCGTATAGCGTTTTTCCAGGATCTTTTGCCTGATTTGAATCAGTCGATCAATCCAGGTTATTGTAACCCTTGGCAAGGCAAGAAATCTGAGAGTAAGCCCCGTCGGGGGCGTATCGAAGATTATATAGTCAAAATCCGTCTCGCTATTTATGGTTTTTTCAATGCTGGTCAGGAGGGCATATTCCTCTATGCCGGGTGAATACTTGAGCACGGAAAAGTAATTGTCAAGATTTAATGTCTGAAGGTATTTGTAACTGCTGGAAAGAACATCTGTTTCCCTTTGGAGGTATTCCCTTGATAATTTTCGAAGATCAATTTCCTTAAGATAAAGAGTGTTCGTATAACGAGTTTTGTTGTCTTGAAGATCTACTCCGAATATATCACCCAGATTGTGGGCCGGGTCCAGTGAGACAATCAGCACACGGTTTTTTTGTGAGAGCTGCCACGCAGCGGCTGCTGCCATGGTGGATTTCCCCACCCCCCCTTTTCCTGTAAAAAAAAGAATCTTCATTTAATCAATACCTATTGTTCCGCACATTTCCGCCAGCATATCACCGGCGTCCTCGGCACGCTGATTTAATATTCTAAGCTCACTTTCCATGAATGGCAAAAGTTCTACAGACAGAAATGTGGGTGGCGAAGGGAGGCCGACAAAAGAACCCAGAAGCAAAAGGGCAAAAATATTTTCGAGCTCCCGCGCTTCCACAATTGTGAGAGCTACGGCATTTTCGCGATGTGAGTCATGGAATCGAGAAAAGAAACGCTGAAGAAAACTAAAACTGGGAAATTTCATTTGGGTGGTTTCTTTGATTATGTTTGGTTAAACCCGGTGTACGACTGGTATGCCGTGCACCGGGTTATCTGGAGTATATAAGTGTATGGGGTCAAGTCTTCATTCTTGCCCCCCTTCCTTTGCTACTCTTTCTTATATGTTCTGGTAAAGTCGATTATGAAAATAATATTCATAACTAGCATTACGCCTACGATAGTCATAACCGTCCATCCCGGGACTGGTTTCGCGGCAATAGAGCCCGGCAATACAACTGCCATGAACCAGACAAGACCAGCGGTTACGGTAATCCATAACAGCCAGGCCGGGATTACAGCAACACTTGCAAATGGCGATTTCAGTTTCTTGGCAACAAAAGCCGCACCGGTCATGAGGGCGATTGCAGCAATCAACTGGTTTGCCGCTCCAAAGGAAGCCCAAACGACAAGAAAGTTTTTACTCCAGGCCAGATAAATTCCAATCGCTGCCGGAATTATAGAAGCAACCCAGCGGTTTGTCAGTAAATTGTAAAGTCCGGAGGCGCTTTCTTTAAGAGGAGCAGCCATTTCTGCGACACAGTAACGTGCCAGCCGGTTCGTCGTATCCAGCGTAGTCATAGCAAACGCGGCAACCCACATTCCGGCAAGAACTTTAACGAACTTGGCAGGAATAAATCCCAGCCAGGTTGCGGCAACCATGTCTGAGTAAGATTGGACAAAGAGGTTTACTTTAGTCAGCTTGACGGCCGCGGCTGTTTTGGTAAACATGGCGCCCCAGTTGCCCGCATCCAGGGTCACCGCTACATTCATCGCTGCACCTGCATTTTTAAGGGCGGTATATCCGAAGCCTGCTATGGAGACGATAACTATGGTGGAAAGGAAGCCCTCGGTAAACATGGCTCCGTAACCGATGAACAATGCATCGCTCTCCTTTTCAAGCTGTTTGGAAGTTGTTCCCGAAGCAACAAGAGCGTGGAAACCGGACAGCGAACCGCAGGCAATGATCAGAGGGATGGCTGGCCAGAACGGTGTTGCTTTGCCCCCGAGGAGAATCGGTGCGAAAGCTGAGAATGCCGGAACCTCAAATCCTCTGAATGCGAACACGGCCCCGAGGAAGCCTATGGCCAGTCCCGCATAAAGGAGAAAGGAATTCAAATAATCCCTCGGCTGTAATAAAACATTAACAGGAACAGCCGCCGCGATAATGATGTAGAAGAAGAAAAACACCATCCATGTGTCGAAACTTGCCTTGATGGGGAATGCAACTCCCAGCCAGAGAGCGGCAATCAACATGACAATACCAATTATGGTGGCTCCGGTGAAGTTCATCTTGATACGATACACCAGAACACCGAGGATAAGGGCCGCAACAATCATCCATATGAAAGCCGAGGCAATGGCCGGGGTTTTAACAAACATGCCACCGACAACGGCCCCGAAAGCAGCGACTACCAGGATAAGAAGAAAGAAAACGATCCAGTAGAATGCCGTACCCGTTCTCTTGCCCATGAGGTCTGAGGCAACAAACTGGATAGATTTACCGTCGTAGCGGACCGATGCCATCAGCGCCAGGTAATCGTGAACGGCGCCGATAAAGACATTGCCGAACCATACCCAGAGCAGACCGGGGACCCAGCCCCAGCACATGGCCAGTGCAGGCCCGATGATCGGGGCAGCGCCGGCAATGGAGGCAAAGTGATGTCCGAAAAGGACCTCTTTCCTCGCCGGGATGTAATCCACCCCGTCGTAGAGACGTTTGGATGGCGCCTCTATGGAATCCGAGGACTTCACGACATCCCGTTCCAGCTTCTTGCCGTATGTGAAATACAAAATTAAATAGATTAAAAAACCGATAACGATAATTAATGTTGTCATTTCCTACCTCCTTTTCTAGTGGTTAAGCAGTTAAGAATTAAACAAACAAATCACCCCTCTATGCTTAGCATGGCATTGATAACCACGCCGGTATGAACAGCCTCTATGATGAAGGAAACAACAACTCTGCGATATAAAAATCAGTAAGCAAAAGTCTTTTCTGATATATACCCATTTTCATTTGGTATTACTCTTTCATAAATTCAAAGTCAAACTTTTTTCCTTCCGGGAGCAACATTGATATAATAATCCACAGTAATAATTTTAACAAAATCAGTGTCAGGTTCATTATTAAATCGACATAGTAAGTGACTGAAATTCCGTTCTATTGTCCTCGCCGAGCCTGTATAATTGTCCCGGGGCACATTATACGTGGTTCTATCGTAACATAGAGAGTCTTTCACAAAGCCGGTGATATGAACCCGTTTTGCCGCCTTCCGAACTACCAGAACCTTGGCATGGGCCAAGGGGCCATTTCGTGAGATGATGAAATTTATGACTAAGAAATAATCTTGACAATAAAAATGTTGTGGCGTATTTCTATCAGGTAGGTGAGGTATTTTTTTGAGATCCCCGCAGCGAGTTGCGGGGAATTTCCGACTGTTAAGAAAACCCTTTACTTTTTGTTCGCTTCAATTCGATATTTCATAAATCCTCACCTCAGGGGGTACAAGAAATGGGGCAAGAGAAAAGTACTGACACGGCAACTGCAAAAGAACTTCAGATAGGCAGCAAGGTTAGAGAACTAAGAGAAAAGAAGCTTTATACCTTACAGGACCTTTCGACAAAAACCGGTTTTCCAAAGACTCTCTTATCAGACATTGAGAGAGGCGATTTTATTCCTCCCGTAGCAACACTGCTAAAACTGGCTAAATCTCTGAATGTAGGAATGGCATATTTCTTTGAGGAGATGGATATAGATGAAAAGATATCCATTACTCGCAGGGGTGAACGAGTCAGGATCAAAAGACGTCCACATCATCATGAAGAGGGGGAAGTTGATTATATCTATGAATCCTTGGAAACAAAGAGGTCCGATAAGCATATGGAGCCCCTGTTCGTGGAATTTCAACCTGTGGACACGAGTGATATGGTATTTGTAAACCATGAAGGTGAAGAGTTCTTGTATGTACTTGATGGAACGGTAGAGTTTCGTACCGATGATCGGACGGAAATTCTCGAACCCGGCGATGCACTATATTTCGATTCGGATATCAACCACAGTTTACGTTCCCTGAATGGGAAAACGGCCAAGGCTGTCGTTGTGGTCTGGAGTAAGGTATAAAGGGATTCAACTGTCATGCTTGAAATTCGGTTTCATGGTCGCGGTGGACAGGGGACTGTGATAGCCACCGTTATGCTGGCTAAGGCATTCTTTAAGGTGGGCTATCAGGTGCAAAGCTTCCCTGTCTTTGGAGTGGAAAGGCGAGGCGCTCCGGTCGAGGCTTACATACGGGCCGACAAGAAAGATATTTTCATCAGAACCAATGTTTATACCCCGGATCATGTGGTAGTTCAGGATCGTACCCTTCTCCAGAGTATCGATGCAACAAGAGGGCTCAAACAGGGAGGATGGATATTAATCAACAGCCCCGAGCCTCCGTCTGATTTACGTCCCTTTGCAGGCTTCAAGTTGGCCTTCATAGATGCAAACGCTATCGCCCTTAATCACCAACTGGGAGCACGCACCCAGCCCATTGTCAATACATCCATGATCGGCGCTTTTGCGCGATTGTTTAAAACGCCTCACATGACTGCAATTGCCGAAGCTATCAGGGAAGAAGTTCCTGTGGAAGCCGAGGCGAATATAGGTGCTGCGGAAGATGCCTACAACAAAGTCCAAATGGTTGGAATGATAGAGGGAAAAAATGTTTCTTAAACTTAGGTTTTCCATATTGTGCGGGAATAAAAAATGACAGAAAAGAAAGTACCCTCTAAGATCACTCCATTGTTCTTTGCCCGTTCATGTTTATCCACAGAAGACAACAAAACAGGCTCCTGGCGCTTTTTAAGACCCCGTTACGAAGAAAAGACATCCCCATGCAGCGTGGCCTGCCCTGCCGGTGAGGACATAGGCCGGATAGAGGCATTAACAAACCAGGGAATGTTTAAAGAGGCCTGGGAAACTATCCTCAGGGAAAACCCCTTTCCCGGCGTGTGCGGAAGCGTATGTTACCATCCATGCGAAGCTGTATGTAACCGTGGTGAGTTCGATGAAGCTGTTGCCATTAATGCCATGGAGCGGTTTCTTGCGGACACTGCCCGTAAAAATGAATTCAGGCCCCTCCTTACTAAGCTTTCCGCAAAAAAGGAAAAAATTGCCGTTATAGGAGGAGGTCCCAGTGGCTTGGCTACCGCCTATTTTCTGACACTTCTTGGTTATAATTGTGATGTATTCGAGGCCGAGACTGAACCGGGCGGGGTTCTCCGGTGGGGAATCCCGCAGTACAGGTTACCTCTGCCGGTTCTCGAAAGAGACATTTCACTGATTAAGGATCAGGGTGTGCAGATAAAAACTTCCCGTTCACGGAAACTGGAGATTCCGGGAGAAGATCTGGAAGGAATAAAAGATGGGCGTGCATTTCTTAACAGGATTCGCCATGGTGAAAGACCCCGCCTGGATGGCCTGTCTGTCATCATTGGAGGCGGGAATACGGCCATAGACGTTGCGAGAAGTGTTGTAAGGCTGGGGGGAACACCCCTTATTGCATACAGGCGGAGAAAACAGGATATGCCCGCTTTCCCCGATGAAATTGAACTGGCCCTTGATGAAGGCGTTGCCCTGAAAGAACTTGTTATTCCCGTAAGTGTTGTTCCCGATAAGGGAGATTATGTTGTAACTTTACATCACATGAAAATTATGGGCGAGGATGACAGGGGAAGGGCTCTTGTAGAACCTGATGGTAACAAGACTGAGGAAATGAGGGTAAAGAATATCTTCAAGGCTATAGGAGAAGAAGCGGCGGAATCCTGGTGTGACCCTCCTCATAAAGGTGAAGGGATTGTGACCTTGAATAACTCTACTCTGGATTGCCGCACCGGAAGTGCGGTACTTGTCTTCGGTGGCGATCTGACTAACGAAATAAAGAGTGTGGTCCACGCAGTTGCCTCGGGCAAGGAGGCGGCCATTGCTCTGGATATCCTGTTCAGGGAAGGTTTGGATACCGTGGAGTCAAAGATAAGAGACTGCCTGGTGGGAAACGGCAGCTTCTGCTCTATGGAAATATATATGAAGGGACCCCGTTTTGATCGAAGCTCCCACGTAGTCTCCTATAGTGAAATCAACGCAGATTATTTTTATCTTTCTCAAAGAATTACCCAGCCGCGCCTCCTGAGAGGGGAACGTCTTGCCACATTTGACGAGGTGAATCTTAAGGTTTCGGCGAGTATGGCAATCAAAGAAACAGAACGCTGCTTTAACTGTGGGCTTTGTAATCAGTGTGATAATTGTTATCTCTTCTGTCCCGACCTTTCAATAGTTCGCGACAAAACTCCTCAGGGGAGACATATCAACTATGATTACTGTAAGGGGTGCGGTCTTTGTGTTGTAGAGTGTCCCCGTAACGCCATGGTCCTGGAGGAGGAAACAAATGAAGCAAGTACTGGAAGGGAGTCAAGCGGTAGCTGAAGCTGTTCGTCTGTCGCGGGTTACAGTAATTTCGGCCTACCCCATTACACCGCAGACTCATATAGTTGAATACCTTTCCGATTATGTCGCAGACGGCACGCTAAAGGCCTCCTTTTTAAAGGTGGAAAGTGAGCATTCCGCGCTGTCCTCACTCGTTGGAGCGGCAAGTTGCGGGGTTCGAACATTTACTTCCTCTTCGTCTCAGGGCCTGGCCTTAATGCATGAAATCCTTCACTGGGCAGCAGGGGCAAGGCTTCCCATTGTGATGGCCGAGGTTAATCGTGCCCTTGCCCCGGGCTGGAATATCTGGGCCGATCAGCTTGATAGTCTGGCACAAAGGGACACGGGTTGGATTCAGCTCTATTGCGAGCATGGCCAGGAAGTCCTCGATACCGTTTTTCTCGCATACAGACTGGCAGAGGTGGTTAGTCTCCCCGTCATGGTGATCATGGATGCATTTTTTCTTTCTCATACCTATGAGCCGGTTGATGTGCCGGAGCAGGAACTGGTTGATCGCTTTCTTCCCGCCTTTGAGCCTAAATTTCAGGTTGATACAGACGATCCGGTCGCATTTAGTCCGCTTGTTACGCCAGATTTTTACATGGAGATGCGCCATAATACGGCAAAGGCAATGGAAGAATCCATACCGCAGCTTGCAGAGATTGAGGAGGATTTTTCGAATATTTTCGGGCGGTATTATGGCCCAGTTGAGCCCTTTTTATGCGATGATGCAGAGATTATAATGGTTACTTCCGGGACAATGACAGGTACTTCTCGCCAGGTAATTCAGGATCTGCGTGAAAAAGGGGAAAAAGTTGGTCTTCTGAAAATAAAACTGTTTAGACCCTTTCCCGCAGAAATAATCCGCAAAACTCTTGGATCTGTAAAAAAGGTTGCCATCATCGATAGAAACTTTTCATTCGGCGCGGGGGGTATTTTTGCTCAGGAGGTACGAGCCGCCATGTGTAATCTTCCTGATTGTCCCCAGATATTTGGCTATATTGCCGGTTTGGGAGGGCGTGATGTAACCACAGATTTGCTGGAGGATATATACTGGCGGACGAAAAAAAATGATGTTCCCTCCGGGGAGAGTATTTGGATGGGACTTCAGGAGGAAGATCATGCCATTGAATGTTCCTGAACAGGATTACATGTATCCGGGTCACGTAGCTTGTCCCGGGTGCGGAGCTGCCATAGCCATGAGGTTTTTTCTGAAGGCTATGGGGGGGAAAACCATAATCGTGCTCCCTGCATGCTGCTGGTCTATTATCGCCGGGGCATATCCTCAGATGTCCTTGAAGGTTCCCGTTATCCATACAGCCTTTGAAACGGGAGGCTCCGTGGCCAGCGGAGTGAGGGCGGCCTTGGATATCAAAGGGGATACTGAAACGACGGTTGTCACATGGGCAGGTGATGGAGGAACCTTTGATATCGGCTTTCAGGCCCTCAGCGGCGCCGTGGAGCGGAATGAAAATTTCATATATGTCTGTTATGATAATGAAGCCTATATGAATACCGGCATTCAGCGTAGCTCCTCCACGCCTTATGGCGCATGGACCACTACAACTCCAGGTCGATCGTGGAAAAGGATGCGGAAAAAAAATATCGTCGAGACGCTTGTGGCACATCGCATTCCCTATGCCGCTACCGCCAGTATAGCCTTCCCGGAAGATTTGGTTCGAAAGGTTGAAAAGGCGAAGGATATAAAGGGTTCGCGGTTTTTGCATTTTTATACAACATGTCCAACTGGCTGGCGCATTCCTTCCGAAATATCTATCAAAATTGCCAGAATGGCAGTCCAGAACAATATTTTTCCCCTTTATGAGGTGGAAAATGGTGTCAAATATACAATCAATTATAAACCAAAAGAATTCCCCGTGAGGGAATACTTCAAACTCCAAGGGCGTTTTAAACACCTGACCGACGATGACTTGGCTGAGATACAAGAGATGGTAAATGAAGACTGGGAACTCCTTCTAAAAAAGGCAGGGGATAAATAGGAACATCCATGATAAGTTTTGTCAAGGGGAAAACGGAGATTTCCCTTGACCTTCCGGATTGAAAGATTCCCGGCGGTTATTCTCGTTAATCTGCCTCAACTCGATCTTTTTTCATC
>JAFDAI010000037.1 GCA_019313905.1 Deltaproteobacteria bacterium
TAAAGGTGTAATATGAGAACAATTCAGATGACCCTTGATGATGATCTTGTCAAAACGGTTGACCACGTTTCGAAACAACTCCACACAAGTCGTTCTGCTTTCACACGAAAGGCGCTTCGTGAGGCGCTTGCCCGCTACAACCTTGAGCAAATGGAGCGCAAGCACCTCCAGGGGTATGAGCGGCACCCGGTTGCTGCCGATGAGTTTTCGGTTTGGGAAACAGAGCAAGCCTGGGGTGACGAATGAAACACGGCGAAATACGTTGGTACAAGTTTTCAAAGCCGGACAAAAAGAGGCCGGTTCTTATCCTGACACGAGATTCCGTGTTGGAATATCTTGGTGAAGTAACTGTCGCACCCATTACAACTATAGTCCGCGATATACCATCCGAAGTGTTTCTTTTGAAAGCCGACGGCATGCCCCGGGATTGCGCTGTCAACTGTGACCACTTGCAAACTGTTTCGAAGGGGAAAATCGGATCATTGATCATGTCCCTGCCTCTGAGAAAGATGGCTGATGTTGGGCGGGCAGTCCGCTTTGCCCTCGATATTTGAAAGAAAAACAGGCAAAAATAGAATAGAAGTGATAGCTGTGTGGAAAATCCATTGCGAGTCAGATCTCCCCTATTTGGGACAGGGTTGTATGAAGAGTTGGTATGTATATATAATCAGGTGCAGGGACGGCACCCTCTATACGGGGGCAACCACCGATGTTGAACGGCGTTTCGCCGAGCATCAGCAGGCGGGGCCGAAGGCCGCGCGGTATCTGAAGGGGAGGGGGCCGCTTCATCTCATTTTTACCGTGCATGCCGGTGACCATAAAACGGCATTGAAGCTGGAACGCAGGATCAAAGGCATGTCCAAGGCTCGGAAGGAAGCCCTCATACAACACCCGGAATCTATGCGGGAGACTTTCGGATTAATCCGGTGACATCTTACCTGTTTATGCTCGATAAAAATAGGTATGGCGTCTCCTGAATTGAATCCCGACTCGTCGGGACATACCCCGCTGCTTGCGGCGGGGTTAGCGAGCGAATGAAAAATAAAAACTTTCCTTACCCCGATAAACGGGATAAGTGCGTTAACGAAATTATTTTCTGCCAACACAGAAAATAATTTCTAACTTACTAAACAATCGGAGATTCCCCGCAACTTGTTGCGGGGAGCTTCAATTCTAATTTTGAGGACATACTGAATGAATGGAAATAACCGCGCCGATATTAAAGTGGGTGCGCGTGTAAAAGTTGTGCAAAAGCAGGATCAGCGCTCAGGCAAGCTCACGGAAGGCGTCGTGCACGATATTCTCACCAGATCAGGCACGCATCCGCACGGCATCAAGGTGCGCCTGGAAAGCGGGATAGTCGGTCGGGTGAAAGAAATAATTTAGCACAAGAAAGTGCAAAACTTTAACTGTGCGTAAATGTAAACAGGATTTCAATGCAGATATTTATTGATGCAGATGCTTTTCCGAATGGAGCCAGGGATATCCTGATAAAAGCTTCCTTACGATTGAAGATACGGCTGATTTTTGTGGCTAATAAACCGTTGCGACTGGAGAAATTGGCAAACCTGTCCCTGATCCTGGTTCCGGAGGGGCCCGATGTGGCCGATGACCGGATTGCAGAGTTAGTGCAACCGGGTGACCTCGTGATAACAGCCGATATCCCGCTTGCCGACCGGGTAGTGACCAGAAAAGCGTTTGCGATGAACCCCAGAGGAAAACTCTATACCGAGCATAATATCAAAGACCGGCTGGCCATGCGTGATTTGTTCAATGAGCTAAGAGATAACGGTATGATGACAGGCGGCCCGGCCGCTTTCAGCAAAAAAGACCGCCAAAACTTTGCCAACCAGCTGGACAGTTTTTTAATCAGGCAACTGAAATTGGAAAACTCAACAAAATAAAAAACAACGTGCTCCCTGAGATCCCCCGCTATCAGCTATTTTGAAATGCCATCATGGCCTGAAACAAGCGCGCGCAAGACGTCGGAGACAGCATCTTTATGCTCAGCCATAATGATCTTTATGACTCCTCCTTCACCCGTGAATAACTGACCCAGAGCGCCGCCGTCAATATTCAGGAGGCAGCCGAGCAATCTGGGTGCATGCGCCTGCAGAACCTGTTCGATATGGCGATAGAAACGCTCCGCGCCATCATTGGAAAATAAAAGCAGTCGCGAAATCCGGTCTCCATAGGGGGCATCTGTTTGCCCCCTGACACTAGTAATCCCCTTTTTTTCACCGGCGAGTTTTTGAAGGATCGGTTCGAAGCCATAGCGAATCCGGCCCTGAAGCCTCGCCTGTTTCAGCGCTATTTTCATTGGTTCATTCAGAGTAATAACCGGCACACCAATTTTGCTTCCAGCCCAGAGTTTTGAGGTGCGCGACATCAACTCCCCGCGAATAATTTCGGCAGAGAAGCGCATATCGGATATGTTCATCTTCTTCTCCTTATGATTCGATTACCAAAGACCGCATGTAAATTATTTCCCTGTTAAATAATGCGCGCCTGACAAGACAGGATGCCGGTAAAGCATACGTGGTCCGGCATATTTCATTACTGCCTTGATCCTCTCCCTCATATCCGGTTTGTAACAATGTACAGTACATTTGGCGCATTTTGGCTTGTTCTCCTGAAAGGGGCATTTTTCAAGGCGTTGCACAACGTAGTCCAGAAGCTCCCGGCATTCGGAACATAGCCCTTCTTTATTGCCATGTTGTCCATGGCAGAAGATCTCAATCATCGCTTCAGTTGTTCTGCTTTCCAACTCCATTTTTGAATGATCGTCAGACATAATGTAACCTTTACATAACTACGTTTACGGTCATTGCGGAGGGTGAGCCGAAGCCGCGAGCGAAGCGTGGCGGGCAGCGCGACGTGGCTACCCCTTGTCATTAAGTTTGCCTGTATTGTTTTTTTTGTCCGCCACCTGGCAGGATTGATTCAGTCACGTGGGCACCCCCATCCGTGGCAGGATATAGGCCTGGAGAACAAACCAGACTGCAACAATCGCAAACATGATTAATATTTCCTTCATAATGAACAGATCTCCTTATAACTGTTTTTGTCGAGGGTCATGTCCCCGGACAAAGTTAAACGCTGTAACCTGCGCGTTCAATTGCCTCTTTTACTTTTTTAATATTATCTCTTTCCTCTGTTTCGAATTCCACTTTCTTTCCATCCAGGTTGACCACTACATCCGATGTTCCGGCGACTGATTCGACAGCCTTTTTTACCGTGCCCGCACAGTGCATGCAGGTCATACCCTGAACAGACAGGCTTATTTTATTGTCTCCCACGTCTCTTTCCCCTTTTACCCTGTCCAGAATCTTGATTTTCAGATAATACCATCCGATCATCATGGCCAGTATGATGGACCCGCCTGTCTTCAGCCATGCAGGCAGTATTTCGTGATTATGAAGGATTATGACGTTTTGAAAACCGAAATGCGCTGTAAATATGTTAAGCAGATATCCCAGCAAGAGGCTGATAAGGGCAATGGCTGACAGATAAACAATGGTGGATTTTTTGCCAAGAACTTTAAAGACCGTCAGAATAGTCATGGCATTCGTCGCGGGACCCGTCAGGAGAAAAACCAGAGCAGCGCCCGGTGAGATACCCTTCATTATAAGGGAGGCGGCGACAGGTGTGGATGCCGCGGCACATACATAGACAGGGATTCCGACGACCAGCATTAAAAGCATGGATAGAAAATCACTGCCAAGGTGTTTTTCAAAAAACCCGTCAGGTATTAGAGCGGATATAATGCCCGCGGCAATTATACCCGCCAGCAGTGCGTTTGCGAGGGAGCCGAGCAGGTCATATTCAATATAGCCGGGGATTGATTTGAGCCGCTTATAATAACTTTCCCGCGGAACCGCATCATCCGGTAAAACAATCTCTGGTTGATCAGGCCCGTTCCTGCCAAGAATATTAACCATGATACCGGCAGCCAACGCGGTGACCAGTGATGCGACAATGCGGAAAAGAGCGAACACCCATCCGAGAAGGGAATAGGTAATCATGAAACTGTCCGCGCCAACCTGCGGTGTTGCAATGAGAAATGATATGGTAGAACCCTTTGACGCGCCGCTTTTTCTGAGGGAAGCCGCAACCGGCACAACGCCGCATGAACAGAGAGGAAGGGGTATGCCAAATATCGTTGACTTTATGACAGAACGAAAGGAGTCACGCCCCAGATGACGACGTATAACGGATTCCGGAAAGAAAACGTAAAGTATCCCGGCAACAATAAACCCGAACAGCAGATAAATTGATATCTCATTGAAAAAGAACAGAATCTCTTTTGATACATGCGCCACAAAACTCATGCGTTTTGCCCTTCATTTGCTGACGTCAGCAACCCATTTCAGGTATGCTTCGCTGCCGTCACTTATCGGGATCTGTATTATCTCCGGGACATCATAACTATGATTCTGAGAAATAAACTCTTCAATCTTATCATAATGAGCAGATCTTGCCTTTATCAACAACAACTGTTCGTTATCCTTGTTGACCGCGCCGTCCCATTCGTAAAAGCTTGTAACTCCCGTTATCTGCACACATGCCGCCAGTTGTGATTCAATCAATAAACAGGCCAGTTTTTCTGCTTCCTTTTTGTTCCCGCATGTAGTCAGTATAACGCAGTATTCTTTGGATTCAGGCATTATCTTTATCAGCCGCAGCAGCTTCCTCCGCATGAACCGCCAGACAGGCCGGAGGTAATGGAAAACCCTGAGCCTCTGTCCGTAGTAATGAAATCTATGGTTACAGGCTTCACCTGTTCAAATAATTGTTCGTCTATCACGAATGTGATGCCATCTTCCTCAAAGACCTTATCTTCTTCCTTTGCCTCATCCAGAGACATTCCCAGTGAAGGCCCCGCTCACCCGCCTTCGGAATACACCAGCCGGACAGGGATTTTTTCTTCCCTCGATTCAAGGGCCTTTCTGATCATTTCCTGTGCTTTTTCTGAAACTTCAAACATTCTGCTTTCTCCTTTATATGATCTTTCCTCTTGTACTTAACACCATCTCTTCCATTTGGATTTCCCTGTCCGCTGCCTCCATTCCTTTTCCTACTATCATGGGAAGACCGGAGCAGCAGGGAACCTCCATAATAACAGTGGTAATGCTCTTAATGTCCGCGGTTCTGAAGATATCCTCAAACCTGTTTATATAATCCTGGGCGTCATCGAATTTCGGACATCCCATCATGACTACTTTTCCTTTCAGCAGATCCCGGTGAAGGGTGGGAAATGCGACGGCCGTGCAGTCTGCAAGTACAAGAAGATCAGCTCTCTTTAAAAAAGGGGCACTCGCGGGTACAAGTCTTATCTGGACAGGCCAGTGCGTAAGAGATGATTCGCCGCCGCTTTCCACGATATCGGCAGGTCTGTTTGCCTCCTGACAGGATGTGGATGTTTCAAAGGTTTGGATATTCGTTGACGGGCATCCGCAGGGCAGGGTAGGCAGCCCTTTTTCCGCAAGGTGCTGTTCCACAGCTCCTTCATCAAATGGCACCGCTTCCCGTTCAATTATCTTGAGCGCTCCGGTGGGGCATTCTCCTATGCAGTCACCAAGGCCATCACAATATCTGTCTGAAACGACCCGCGCCTTGCCGCCAATGACCTGCAAGGCGCCCTCGACACACCCCGGCACACATTTCCCGCACCCGTCACATAATTCTTCATCAATCTCAATTATTTTACGTAATACTTTCATAAGATCGCTCTGCTATGGATCACTTTCCTGCCATTATTGCTTCGATATCTGTCTTCACATCTCCGATCGGCTTGATATCAAAGTTTTCCACGAGAACCTTGAGAACAGCTGGAGATACAAATGCCGGCAGTGTCGGTCCAAGGCGAATCCCCTTAACTCCGAGAAACAGGAGGGCAAGAAGCACGGCTACTGCTTTCTGCTCATACCATGCAATATCGTAAGATATGGGAAGGTCATTGATATCTTCGAGTCCAAAGACCTCTTTCAGTTTCAAGGCGATAACGACCAGGGAATAGGAATCATTGCACTGACCCGCGTCAAGCACCCTCGGGATACCGCCGATATCGCCGAGATCAAGTTTGTTATAGCGATACTTGGCACAGCCCGCGGTCAGGATCACAGTATCTTTGGAAAGTTCCTGCGCGACCTCGGTGTAATAATTTCTGCCTTTCTGACGTCCGTCACAGCCCGCCATTACGACAAAGCGCTTGATTGCTCCGGATTTCACCGCGTCCACGACCTTGTCGGCCAGCTCAATGACCTGATTATGGGCAAAACCTCCTACTATCTCACCGGTCTCGATCTCAACCGGGGGATCGCACTTCTTTGCCAGTTCTATAATTCCGGAAAAATCCTTTACACTGCCTTCTGATCTGTCAGGAATATGTTTTACCCCAGGATACCCGGTCATTCCTGTCGTGAAGATTCTGTCTTTGTATGAATCCTTGACCGGGATAATACAGTTGGTTGTCATAAGTATAGGGCCGTTGAAGGACGCGAATTCCTCTCCCTGTTTCCACCATGCATTTCCGTAATTGCCAACGAAATGGGTGTATTTTTTGAATGCGGGATAAGAATTCGCCGGCAGCATTTCGCCGTGGGTATACACATCCACGCCTGTTCCCTGTGTCTGCTCCAGAAGCTCTTCCATATCCTTGAGATCATGACCGGAGATAAGGATTCCAGGATTGTTCCCGACACCGATATTGACCTTTGAGATTTCAGGATTTCCATAGGCCGATGTGTTTGCCTTGTCGAGGAGGGCCATTCCGGTGACGGCGCATTCTCCGGCCTTCATGACCATCGCCACCATCTCGTCAACGGTCAGGTCTTTCGTTGTGGAGGCAAGGGCTTCCATCAGGAAATCATAGATCTTTTCGTCCTCTAAGTCGAGAATAGCGGCGTGGTCCGCATAGGCGGCGATGCCCTTCAGCCCGTAGATCAAAAGCTCTCTGAGCGAACGGACATCTTCATTATCTGCGGAGAGGATGCCGACTTCCCGTGCCTTTTTGTTGAATTCAGCAACATCATCCGAGAACCACACGGCAGAGTCGTGCAGGTCTTCCTGGATATCGTCTTCACATTTTTTCTTTAATTCATCCCGGAGTTCCAGGCCTTCTCTGATGAGTGCGATCAATCTGTCATTATCAAAATTTGCATTCGTGATAGTCGCAAAGAGTGCCCTGGCAACGAACAAACCATACCTGTTATCTGATTCGTTCTTTTCTTTTGCCTTTTCACCATAGATTGAGATTCCCTTTAGGACATAAATGAGCAGGTCCTGAAGATTTGCCGTCTCTTCCGTCTTGCCGCAGATACCCTTTACGACACAGCCTGTGTTTTTTGCCGTTTCCTGACATTGATAACAAAACATGTGATTCCTCCCTTGTGTAAAATAAATTAATGTTGTTGTTGCTTGCAAAATTATCTTAAAGAACAGCGCATTACCTTGACTTATGTTAAGGAGAGGTGATATTTTTTGACGGCTTTGTAAAAAGTTCAACTTCTGCGTTCCGCTGCATCCTTCGTCACTGCGGCGTACCGTATAGTACGCCTCATTCCTCAGGATTTGCGCGCCTTGAGTTTGAAGCTTTTTACTTTGCTGTCCCTGACTTTTTACGACTGTACCACTTTTTAAAAAAGGACCATGTTTATGAGAAAAGTACAGGATATCTTGTTAAAAAGCCAGCTTTTCGGAGGACTGCCTGAGGACCACATCGAGGAGATCAAAAAGATATCGGTTGATAAATATTTCAACAAAGGAGAAATAATCTTTTTTGACGGGGATGAGGGTAATGGTTTCTATCTTGTAGTCGAGGGGACAGTAAATGTTTATAAGGTCTCTCCCGAAGGAAAAGAGCAGATTTTCCACATTGTTAAAGAAGGGGAAACTATTGGCGCTGTTCCCGTCTTTTCAGGAAAATCATTTCCCGCCAATGCCCGGGCAATTTCAAAAAGCTATCTCTTGTTCTTTCCCCGGGAAAAATTCATGAATCTCACAACAAACAATCCATCTCTCACAATGAATATCCTGGCGCTCCTTTCAATGCGACTTCGTGAGTTTACTATCCAGGTAGAAAATCTTTCCCTGAAGGAAATCCCTGGTCGTCTGGCCGCCTATCTGCTCTATCTGTCGGAAGAACAGGGGGACAAAGATGTTATAAAACTGAACATTTCAAAACTGCAGCTTGCCAACATTCTGGGCACAGGTCCGGAATCACTGTCAAGGGCCCTCGGAAACATGAAGAACAGAAAGCTTGTCGAGGAGGAAGGAACCAGTATCAGATTGGTTAACCGCGGCGCATTGGAAGCGCTTGCTGAGAATGGTAAAAGCTCCGGGTGAAAGGGTCTTGGGGTAGGGTTATGACATATCGGGGAAAGGTAGTAGTAGCAGGTTCCGATAATTCCATCCGTTTCTTCCGGGGATTATTCTTGACAGATTTTTCCCGATACTCCATAATCACCAAATTGTAATAAAACATGTATGACTAAAAACAATCAAATATTGAAAGGATACAGAGATGACGAAAGAAGAGATTATTAAGACAATTTCTGACGTAAAACATCCCGCCATAGATCATTCTTTACTCGATTTGGGAATTGTAAAAAATATTAGAATTGAAGATGATAAAGTAAGAATCACATTTTCCTTACCTTTTCCCCAGGTACCTATTACAAATATGCTTGTGGACTCAATTGATCAGCCTTTGCAATCAATTGGAGTTAATGCCGATTATGATTTTACAGTAATGGACGAAAAAGAAAAAGCCGAGTTTCTGCGTATGGAAAAAGAAGCCTGGAGAGGATAACCCGGGGAAGATAGGGCCAGTCTCTGACAGAGAATAGAATGAAAAACCGGACTGACGATTAATAAATAACAAGTTATTTTCCATTATAATGCCAATGCGTCGGTATAGTGGATTTTTTTACGAGTGCGTCAAAAATTATATTCGTAATCACCCCTCAATATGGTGTTCTATGACAAAGTGACACGAAGGCGCGTCATCGGCAATCCTGTTTCCACAACCATTGCGATGGAAAGTGACCTCTTCCGGCAGATAGGTATTGAAAATCGCGTTGTCAACCGAACACATTACCGTAGTTAGTTCTGGAATCCCTATCCGGCTGAAAAAGTCGTAAAACATGCAGTTGTGAACACGAAATTCGTATTTGTTGTCGCTTTGCTCCAGTATTTCCATTTTATTCCAACGCGTCGACCCTTCCCGGTTGGTTTGTTGCTGGTAAGAGATCAGGTTTTCAAAAGTGCGAGGCGCTTCAACGGCCCTGAAATTGCCCAGTTGTACCGCCAGCCCAGTCGTCAGAAAAACGGTCCTCATAATTTCAAAGGCTTGTTCCTGTTCCAGGCGCTCTTTCAAGCGGATATATAACCAGGCCGGAAAAGCTACAACCTTCACAAATTCGTCTGGAAAGTCCGGGGGAAGACGCTTCTTGAAACGGAGGAAGCTAACCGCCGTACCCAGAAGGAAGAAGAGAGGATTCTTTAGGTAGCCCTTCAAAACGCCCAGGACGATGAAAAAAATTACGGGTTTTGCAGGGGTTTCTATGGTGCTTTTTAGCATGAGAGACTTCCTTTCGTTTATTTTTTAGAAACATATATTCTTCATAAGATTCTACGGTTTTCTCACTTCTTGATTCAGCCATCCGCTGGAACGGCGAAGTGCCCATGGATGCATTCTTTTCTTAAACCACGGGAGGGATTCTATCATTTCTCTTAGTGGAGTGAGATCGTCGGCATAAATAGGTTCTTTTCCCTTTACCGCCGTGAGCTGTTGCGCCCCTATTACGCCTGACTTTGAGAACTGAATGGATATGTCTCTCCTTTCTGGATACCTGGCAAAATTCAGACCCTTTTTCAGAAGGATTTCATGAAGTTCTCTGTCAAATGTGGCCTCCATCGGCACCCACTTTCCGTCCAATTTCACTTCGGGGTAGGTGTGGAGAAAAGGATTTGCCCAGAAGAAGTATGACATGGGATGAAGCAGATCACGCAAGGCTTCTTTAGTAACCCACATGAAATGCAGACGAGCGGGAATACCGATCTCTTTCGCCATTTCAGCGAGCAGAACGGCTTTATGCATGCAGGAACCCCGTCCTGTGGCCAATACCTCTTCCGCACTCATCAGGGAATTATCCAAAAAATCAAAAGGTATTTGATCCCTGACGAAATAGAATATCTTTTCCATTTTCTCTTCCGGCGTATTTGCGTCTCTGGTAATATTATTTACTGTCTCTTTGAGTGAATTCTCCATAATTCTTGCCTCCCGGGCACTAACAAATTCAGGCTTGAGCAGACTGCAACCGGCCAAGCCTGTTAAAACCATTCCAACAATCACAAAACTCTTCAAACTCTTTTTCATGCCAATTTGCCTCTTGCAATATTTATTGTTTAGACTCTAAACTGTTACTCAAAATTTTTTTAGCTGCTCATACATGCAGTTACATGCTTATCAATCTTGTCAAGTATGCTCTGGAAAACTTGGATTTGTTCAGGGGTCATATCATCCACTTCATCCATAATTTCGGAATAAAATTTTGCGTGAAAGTTCTCATGTCCGTTAAAGGCGATTTCCCCCTTTTTTTGCAATCTCAACATGACCTCTTTTTCATTATTGCTGTCTCTGAATTTTTCTACAAGATTCTTTCGTTCAAGTTTATTGACAATCTGTGAAACTGCCCCCTTCGTTACCCCCAGCGTCTTTGCCAGATTTGTTACATTTATTCCCGGATTCCTCCCTATGATCTCTATATTATGGATTTCCGAGGGATATAGAAGATCACCGATGCCAAAATCACGGGGTTTCTTCTCTATGGAGATAAACTTATTGATTATTCTGTTAAAGGTTTCCCCTATATTTATAAACGCTTCCTGTTTAGTCATGACATTATAGTATAGGCTCTAAACAATATTGTCAAGTAAAAATTTAGATCATACACCGATTAGTTCCCAGGAGGCTGTCCCCCCTCACTCGGGGAATTAGAGAAAACCCTCGCCTTTAGGCGAAGACTTTAGTAGGCTTGTAGCCGATGTCAAAGATGCCGCCTTCAGCCGGTAGCAGTTTAAAACTAAAAGACAGCGTTTTTAGATGAGGATAATTGTGTTACTGTATATTCACCATTTTAATAGATTGAGGTAATTATGCTTGAACATATTGGAATAACGATCAACGAGGAGAACGATATACAAGCTTTCTACAAGGATCTGCTTGGTCTGGAAGAAGTCCAGAAATTCGACCTTTACAAGGATCTATCTGAAAAGTTGTTCGGGATCAGCAATGCGGTTTCCGTTACGCATCTCTCCAGTGATGATCTTTTCATGGAATTATTTCTGACAGACAGAAAGCAGAATCCGGTTTACAATCATATCTGCATTTCTGTCCGGAACAGGAACTCTCTTATCAAAAAAGCAGAATCTATGGGGTTTCCCGTTACACAGATAAAAAGAGAATCAAGAGACGACCTTTTATTTATAAGAGACAATTCCGGTAATATATTTGAGATAAAAAGCCGGTAAAGTACCCGAATCCCGCTGAGCTTTACTATTAGCATTCGAGTGCATCAATCATGATGGCTTTGTAAAAAGTCCAACTTCTGCGTTCCGTTGCATCCTTCGTCACTGCGGCGTACCGTAAGTACGCCTCATTCCTCATGATTTACGCGCCTTGAATTTGGACTTTTTACTTTGCCATCCAATCTTGACTTTTTACAAGTGCATCAATCATGCGTATTATCTCAATAATATTTTTTATCGTATTTGGCATTCACCCGGCATTTGCAGGTGACGTGGAAATAAGAACCTGTAAAAATATTCCCTATCTAACGAATACACAGGAAACCTTGTTGCAATCGTTGGACATATATTCCCCGCAACAAAAAACTCCACAACAAAAAACCGTCGTTATATTCATTCATGGGGGAGGGTGGACTATCGGTGATAAGGGACAGAAGTCTCACATTGCAAAGAAGGATTTTTTTGCGCGGAACAATATAGTATTTGTCTCCATAAATTACCGGATGGCTCCGCAGTATTCATTCCCTGCCTATCCTCAGGATGTCGCAGCGGCAATTTCTTATGTCATTGACAATATTGATAAATACGGTGGAAACCCAAGCGATATTTTCCTTTCAGGACACTCGGCCGGAGGGCACCTCGCGGCGCTTGTATCAACAGATGCCCGCTATTTAAAGGCGTATGGAAAAGACCTGAAAAATATAAGGGGGGTCATTCTACTTGACGGAGCGGGCTACAATATTTCCAACAGATTTGAAAGTTTCGGGGATAAAAAAGAAAGAAAATGGGTGCGCAAGATGTACGAGCAGGCGTTTAGTACAAGCCCGGCTTTATGGAAAGATGCGTCACCAATAAATCATGTCGCGGTAAAAAAGAATATTCCCCCGTTCCTGGTATTCTATGTTGTCGGAAGAAGGGAAGCGGAAATACAATCCAGGGAGTTCGTTTCAGCGCTGAAGAATGCAAAGGTACCGGCGAAACTTGTTCCGATAGAACGCAGCTCGCATAGAAAAATAAACGTATCATTCGGAGCACAATTGGGTCTTAAAGAGAAAGAAACACTTGATTTCATCGATCATTATGGCGCGCATTAAAGGCCGGCAATGGCATTGAGGTGAATCGGAGAAGACGAGCTTTTTCTTTTAAGCAGGTTATCTGAAAGAGGTCTTTTTGTATAGCTTACCATGTTGCTGCAAATTCTTCCCGGCCACTTGTTTCTGTCGACGAGGCTGTAATTTGTGTTAATAATATGGGCACAACTACGAGTATATTAAGAAGATTTATCATTGGTGAATTGAGTTGGAAAAGGGTGGCTCGTTCAATCCTTTTGATTATTCTCAGTGTCTATCTCTTTTCCCTGGGTTATACAGTTTTACTTGCAGATCGCCTGATTTTTCAACCTCAAACTGCTTCATATACAGACAACAATCAGATTCTCAAACTCACCACGCAACAAGGGACCGTCATATCAGCACGTTATCTGCACAATCCCGATGCCACATACACTCTGTTGTACAGTCACGGAAATGCTGAAGATCTGGGGGACATTGATGAAATACTCGAGCAATTCCATGAACATGGATTCTCAATTATTGCCTATGATTACAGTGGTTATGGGACAAGCACCGGCACCCCTTCAGAACAACATTTCTATACTGATATTCTTGCTGTCTATGAATACTTACGCAACGAACGTTATCTTCATGCCGAAAATATTGTGGTGTTTGGACGGTCAGTTGGGGGAGGTCCGAGTATCGATCTGGCATCTCGAAACATTGTTGGTGGGCTCATCATCCAAAGTTCGTTTGTGTCTGCATTTCGGGTGATTACAAAGATTCCTGTCTTTCCATTCGACAAGTTTTCCAATCTTCGCAAGATGCAGGCTGTGTCGTGTCCCGTTCTCGTGATTCATGGAAAACGCGATGAAATTATTCCGTTCTGGCATGGGAAAACGCTTTATGAAAACGCTCATTCCCCGAAAATGAAGTTGTGGGTTGACAAGGCCCACCATAATGATGTTGGCTGGGCCGCCGGGAATGAATATTGGAGCGTACTTGAACAGTTTGTGGAGCTTCTTGAAGATCACAAAGCGAAAACAGTGATTACAAAGAAAAAAACGAAGCAATCCTGACATATATGAGCCACAACCTTGTCAATTTGATACGATTTGTTACGCAGGCATTCAGCATTCAGTCACTTGTTCATCCGCTTGACAATAGGGGGTAGAGTAATTATATATTAGCACCAGAATATATCATAACTCTTATATAAGGGCAGGTATGAGTGACGTGGGTTACGAAGAGATGTCGGGTTTCTTTAAAACATTGGGAAATGCCACCAGATTGAAGATAGTAAGAGAACTTGCAAAGAGCGAAAAATGTGTGGGGGCTGTGAAAGACTGCGTGCATGCAAGCCAGGCGAATATCTCACAGCATCTCACAATACTTAAAGAGCAGGGTATTGTCGATTGCCGCAAGGAAAAAAACATGAGATGTTACTACCTCAAGAGGCCTGAATTCATAAAGGGTATTCTGGGCCTGATAGAGGATGAGGAACATGAAAGAGGCATCAAATGAGGATGAATGATTTGACAGGTTTGAAGTCCTTATTCTACGATTTTATCAACAAAAAAAGAAGATAGTCAGGGGGTAAAAGATGGGAGAATTTGTAGATAGTCCGGGTAGTCCGATTATTGTGACGGACAGCAACATTGATGAAGCGATAGCGAAATACCCGCTTCTGCTTGTTGATTGTTGGGCCGAGTGGTGTGGTCCGTGTAAGATGATGGGCCCGGTTCTTGATAAACTTGCGAAAGAACATCAGGGAGATATCGTGTTCGCGAAACTTGATGTGGACAGCAATAATGCGACCGCAGCAAGGTTCGGTATCCGCTCCATACCCGATCTTCTGGTCTTTAAAGACGGGGAAAAGGTAGGAGATATCATCGGTTCCATGCCGGAGAATATGTTGCTGGGAAAAATCAACGCGTACAGGTAATAAAGAGTAGAGAGGGATTTAGTTAATGATTGAAAATCTTCTCGGAAACCCGGATGCGTATCTCCATGGCGCGTTTTACATAGCTGTTCTCGCCGCCTATCTTGGAGGCGTATTGGCCAGTTTTACACCTTGTGTCTACCCGGTGATTCCTATTACTGTCGCTTATATAGGAGCCCGCAGCAGCGATTCCAGGACAAAGGGGTTTCTGCTTTCCATAATTTATGTTCTTGGTATGGCCGCGGTATATACGGCTCTGGGTGGGTTTGCCGCTCTGACAGGAAAATTGTTCGGCCAGATCCAGACGAATCCATGGGTATTCCTTATAATAGCCAACATATGTATTTTTATGGGGCTTTCCATGTTAGGGGTTTTCATGCTTTCTATCCCGATGCCGCAGTTTCTAACAGGACTCAGGCCGGGGGAGAAAAGCGGGGGATTTGTCGGGAGTTTCCTTGTGGGAGCAGTGTCGGGAATCATAATAGGCCCCTGTACAACACCTGTGCTCGCCGTTCTGCTTAGTCTGATTGCTACCAGGCAGAGCACGGTTTTTGGCATGAGCCTTATGTTTGTGTTTGCCATAGGTATGGGAACACTGCTTGTTATTGTGGGGACTTTTTCCGGTCTTCTTTCAAGTATTCCCAGATCAGGGGTGTGGATGACGAGGATTAACAAGATATTTGGCTGGATACTGATAGGCATGGGGGAATATTTCTTACTCAAAGCAGGAGGGATGTTATGGCTTTAAGTTCTAGACGTGAATACGGAGGTTTGATTCTCTTTTTTATGATGTTCCTGGCATTTATTATGATAATTACATCTTCCCCCGCCTTTTGTTCGCAGGGGCAGAACGCATGGGGACCGCGAATTAGAGAACTGGCGCCCGATTTTGTCTTGAAAGATCTGGATGGAGAAAAAGTCAGGCTTGCTGATTACAGAGAAAAGGTTGTTCTCCTTGTCTTCAGCACAACATGGTGCACGCATTGCCGGAAGATGCCGCCTTATCTGAACGAACTGCGCCGTGAGTATAGTGACAGAGGGTTTGTAATTTTCAATATAGATATACAGGAACCTGTTAAGAAAGTGAGTTCCTATGCGTCCAGGTACGGCATCGACTACAAGGTATTGCTGGATGAAAAGGCAGAGACGGCGAAGGCCTATGAAGTGCAGGGTGTTCCTTCCCTTATTCTGGTCGACAGAGATGGAACCATTGTTTGCAGGCAGTGCCGGTTACTTGACAAACTTTTAGAAAATCTGTTGCCCGCGTCTTAGTGATCTCGTATGAAGGGTGCTGTGGCAGGTGTGCGTGAGAGAGTAGAATTGACTTGATAAATTATCCCATGGAGTTATATATAACGCCCATCCGAAAATTGGATCAAGAACTGTTTCCGGATGGAAACCATATATAGCGCAGACTCTAAGGTGGAGGTTGGCAGGATGTACTGGGAAAAAGATATTGAGACAATGCCGAGGGACAAGCTGGAAGAGCTTCAGCTTGCGAGACTGAAAGAAAGCGTGAAAAAGGCGTCCGTCTCCGTTTTTTATGGAGATTTGTTTAAGAAGACAGGCATTGATCCGAACGAGATAAGGTCTCTGGAGGATATAAAAAAGATTCCCTTTACGACGAAAGATGATCTCAGAGAACACTGGCCCTATGGATTTCTGGCTGTTTCCAAAGATAAACTGGTAAGGATGCATTCGTCTTCCGGGACAACCGGCAGGGCGACAGTTATCTTTCATACACTCGATGATCTGAACGAGTGGACAAATATCGTGACGCGTTCCATGTATATGACGGGCATGCGCAATAGTGACGTGTTTCAGAACATGATGACCTATGGTCTCTTTACGGGTGGACTGGGATTTCATTACGGCGCTGAGAAACTGGGGGCGCTGGTTATCCCCGTAGGTGCGGGTAACAGCAAGCGGCAGATACAGATCATGCAGGATTTCGAGACAACGGTAATACATGTCATCCCGAGTTACGCGCTTCACCTGTCCTCAGTCTTTGAAGAGGTAGGAGTTGACCCCAGGAACGACACGCAGCTCAGAATCGCCTTCCTGGGCGCGGAGCCCCATTCGGAGAAGACGAGAGAAAAAATAGAGGAATTTTATGGTATCAAGGCGTATAATTCATACGGGCTGTCGGAGATGGACGGTCCCGGTGTGGCCTTTGAATGCCAGCACCAGAACGGAATGCATATCTGGGAAGATAACTTTATTGTGGAAATCATTAACCCGGACACGCTTGAGCCCGTTCCAGAAGGCGAGGAGGGGGAACTTGTGCTGACGACCCTCTTGAGAGCCGGGATGCCCATACTGCGGTACAGGACGAAAGATCTCACACGGATTATTCCGGGAGTCTGCGAATGTGGCAGGACACACGCCCGGATAGAGCGAATAAAGGGAAGAACGGATGATATGCTGATCCTGAAGGGGGTCAACATATTCCCGATTCAGATAGAGAAAAAACTGATGGATATACCGGGAGTTGGAACCAATTTTCTGATTATCCTGGAGAGAAAGGGCTTCAATGATCACATGATAGTCAGGATTGAGGTGCAGAAGGAATTCTTTTCCGGAGATCTGAAACAGCTTGAAAACCTGAGACACAGAATTATTGAAGAATTAAAGAGTGATATTCTGATAACCCCGAAAGTGGAACTTGTTGAACCCGGCAGCCTCCCCAAGAGCAAAGGGAAGGCGGTAAGGGTTGTTGATAACAGAGAGGAGTGAGAAACGATGGTTGCCTACCAACTTTCTATATTTGCGGAAAACAAGCCGGGTAGGCTGGCGAAGATTACCCGTATTCTGAAGGAGGGCGGAATCAACATGCGCGCCATCACGATATCCACATCTGATGAGTTTGGAGTGATTAATTTACTTGTGGACAACCCGGAGGGTGCGCGCTCTATCCTGGAAGATGAAGGCCTGACCGTGGGCATGAAAGAGGTTGTCGCGGTTGTGATTGAGGACAAACCGGGCGGGCTAGACAAGCTGGTTCAGCTTCTTCTTGATGAGGACATCAATATTGAAAACGCCTATGGTTTTGTTCTGGAAAGTCACGAGAAGGCGGTTTTCGTGGTAGATGTGGATCAGATGGAGAAGACCCAGAAGGTACTGAAAGATGCGGGATTCGAGACATTAGATGCGCAGGCGCTTTCCGCTATTGAGCCTTTTCACTATATGAAATATTGAATGGCGTTGTAAAAACTCTCCATCTACTGTGTTGTAGCGTTTTTTAAAGACCTCAACATACCATATGTATGCCCTCGCCCTTTAAAAAACACTACGCCTTGTATATGGAGCTTTTTATTTAGCCATCTTATATTCCAAATTTAGACTTTTTACGAGTTCATCAATATTAGAAATTGGGGAATTATATGACACACGAAGATGCAGGACATTATGCCGCCAAGCATGCCGCGGGAATCCGACCGGTCCCCGGTGTTGAAAAAGCGGTAAGAAATAAGATTAAAGATGGCCATATTACGTGCGCCGCTATGCACAAGATTGCGCTCGACCTGGAACTGACGCCTGCCGAAGTGGGAGTTGCCGTGGATCTCATGGAAGCACGTTTGAGCAGATGCCAGCTGGGATTGTTTGGATATGCCCCCGACAGAAGAATCGTGAAACCGGCTAGCGAGGTATCACCTGAACTGGAAAAAGCCATAAGAAAAGCACTGGTTGACGGCAGGATAACATGCCTTTCATGCTGGGAGATTGCGAAAGAGTTCGGGATTGCCAGGATGGATGTGGCTTCGGCCTGTGAAACACTGCATGTCAGGATATTCTCCTGCCAGCTCGGAGCCTTTTAGAATCTTGGACGCTTGATAGTGCCACTATTTTATTTATGGATGGGCACTAACTTGCATCCCCTTCTTCCGGATTTTGGGATAACCCGGCGATATCGGCGATCCTGTCTGGTGGTCCAAGGACAAAGAGCACATCATTAGCATAAAAAAGCATATCTACGTCTGGATTGGATAATATTTGCGACTCCCGGCGTACCGCCAGTACAGTAACTCCATATTTCTTTCTCATCTCAATTTCAGCTAAACTTTTTCCAACTAAAGGTGATCTTTCAACAACCCTCAACGTACTGATTTCAACATCCGGAAGATGAAGGTTTAAATCGGAAAAAGATGACGATTCTTTGAAAAGGCTTCGAAGCATTTCGTAACCATCTGATCGTATTTCAGCGACCAACGCTTCGATTTCATCTCTTGGAATAAGATATTTAGCCAGAACCCGGGTGAAAATCTCCACTGATGTCTCAAATTCTTCCGGGATGACTTCGTCGGCTCCTAATTCATACAAAGGTTTCATCTCTTGGAGATAACGGCTCCGTACAATCAAATGAACTTTTGGATTAAGTCTCCGACTGATTTCAGTAATTCTACGGGTTGACGCCGGATCATTAATTGCGATTACAACAATTCTCGCATTTTTGATGTTTGCGTGCTGAAGTACGACCTCCTGGGTTGAATCACCATAATAAATCGGTTCACCCTGTGCTTGTTCGCTCCTTACTGTTTCAGGGTTCATTTCGATGGCTGCATAGGGAATACCTGATAACCGTGCGGCTCGCGCTACATTTCTACCATTGACTCCGAAGCCGATGATAATAAGGTGGTCTTTCTTACTCCTAACCTTTATCTCTGAAACAGGATAAAAACCCGATATTAACTTTTTTGGCAGCGGCAACCTCAGAATCATATCGGCTGCGCGTGGCGCCAGTGTTATAATAAATGGTGTCGCCGCCATGCTGAGCACAGAGAAAGCCAGAAACATCTGATAATTATTTCCGGCAAGCAAACCATGTTCAACGCCAGTCTTGGATAGAATAAAAGAAAATTCTCCAACCTGACTGAGTGCAAGGCCGACCAGGATTGAAGTGCGAAGTGGGAATCCTAATAAAACTGTTACAAAACAGGCAATGATAGATTTTAAAACCAAAACCCCCAAAGTGATCAGCGCAATGGTTACCGGTTGCTGAAAAAGAAAGCCTACATCCAGCAGCATACCAATGGAAACAAAAAAGAAACTGGTAAAGACATCCCGAAAGGGTAAAATATTTCCGAGTGCCTGATGGCTGTATTCAGATTCGGAAATGATCAATCCTGCTAAAAACGCACCCAGGGCAAGGGATAGCCCCGCCTTGGAAGTTAACCACGCAACACCGAGGCATATTACAATCACGCTTAATAAAAAAATTTCTTGATTGCGTGTTCTTGCGATTTGATACAATACCCGGGGCACAATCCATTTAGCACTGACTATCACCAACAGGATTATACCGATTCCTTTGGCCAGAAGAATGAGGACGGATCCACCTAAATCCCCTGTTGCGCCGGTCAGTAGCGGGGTGACCAGGATCATAGGAACAATAATAATGTCCTGGAAGATCAGGATACCGAGAGTCGTACGCCCATGTGGACTATCAACTTCAGCTCTTTCCTGGAGTAGTTTGAGTACAATGGCTGTACTACTCAGGGCTACGAGAAATCCGATGAAAATCGCCTCACCAAAAGCCTGGCTAAACTGCCTGGCTATGAACAAAGTAGCGAGAAAGGTCAGCAACACCTGAAGCGAACCGCCCATCAGGACGGACTTCCTGATTTGCAGCAGCCTTTCAAATGAGAACTCGATTCCGATGGTAAAAAGCAATAAAACAATACCGATTTCAGCAAAAATCTCAACTTCGTGAACTGCCTTTACCAGCCCAAATCCGTAAGGCCCGACGAATATCCCCGTGAGAAGGAATCCCACAACCGCTGGTACGCGAAGTCGATGGCATATAAAGAGGACCGCAATAGCCAGTCCAAATATAACGACAATGTCGTTTAGCAGCGGTATTTCCATATTCTAATTTACCTTCTAAGGCTACGGCTACCCGGCTGAGCACACTCACTATCTGGCCTGCACTTCATACATGCGATGCAAGGCTTCATTTTCAAATTACATACATCAATCCACTCCACCTCATGTTTTTGAGAAACGCCGTCTGAGATACTCTTAAGTAGCGTGGCGACCGTGCCCTTTCTCCGAGGACTACCATTAAGTATCAAGACTCGCATTGATATTACCCTCCTTTTTTAGCAAAGCAGCTAATGCCAAGTTGAGTGGAGCCCCGCCAACCAAGGGGCGGCTCATATGTGTTATATGATTTTTTTATCATTCTCCGCTTTTTTATTTGGCCTAACCAGCGGTATAAGAAAAACTATACAGGCAATTAAGAAGATGACACCACCTATGAATGCCAAAAGATCATGATTTTTCAAGCTTGATGCGATGAAGAAAATAGCACATATAACAAAAAATATCCAACCCGCTAACTGATACTTGATCTCCTGTCCAATTTGATTTTTCTGGTTTTTTTTCATTTTATTTGTAGTTTATTTCTCACTTTTTACTTAGAGTTCACTGAAAAAAGCAAAATCTCTCACTTTACCATCAAGTTACCCGTGACACGGTTTACATCAAGCAATAGTAACGACGCGCCTGATCAGACATGAACGCCGCCTGATG
>JAFDAI010000152.1 GCA_019313905.1 Deltaproteobacteria bacterium
TCTCTGAAGGTCTACCTGAATTCCTACCGTGACAAGGGGATCTTTCACGAAGAGGCGGTAAATGAAATCCTGAAAGACTTTGTGGAAAAGATACGCCCGAAGAGGGTTGAAGTCGTCGGCAACTTCAACGTGCGCGGCGGAATACACACGACGGTAAGGGCATCATATCCTGCATTGAAAACTGTTTTGGATTCAAAAACAGTACAAAAATGACCGTCGGCTGAATTAGCCTTGATACTCATTGTTAGCCCGTGATACATCAGCATGTAGAATTGTTTTTTTTAATACTTTCACACAAAAATTGTTTAAACTTTCATCGGCTTGCATTGCCTTAATAGCAAGGGCTTTATGCAAATCACTGTCAATTCGTAACTGAAACTTACCAGAATATTTTTTTGCCGTAATACTTGAAGGTAAAGGAATTTTATCTTCTTCATAAATTTCGATCCATTCTTCGAGTATCTGACCCAGTTGATGATAAACTTCTACCTCATTGTCACCATGGCAACATTGCCCGATCCAACCAGGAATTGAACCAATATAACATTGATCTTCATCCGACCATTCAACAATTTTTAAGTAGCGATCTCTCTTTTTCATTTTTCAGACCTCTTAATTTTACTCTCGACCTCTTTTTCTTGATAATGCTTTGCGTCATCCCCAAGTTTACCGGAAACCGTAATAGCAATTCCTTTGGGATGAATAAAATTACGATGGCTTCCCTTACCACCTCTATTAATAAAACCTGCTTTTTCAAGGTCCTTAATAAGTTGTTTGATTTTTCGGGCCATGAAATTATAGTATCAATGTGATATCAAAAAGTCAATATAAACTCTTTGAAAAGGATGGGCTAACGCTAAAGTTCACCGGCGCCGCTTGCCGGCGTCCGGTGCAGCGCCTTGTCCCCTGTAATTACCAATAGGCCGGATCATTGAATTCCTTAACGCATATAGGACGTTCATTGATAGTTGGAATTGGCTCTCCCGTTAAAGACTGGCCCAGCCAACCTTCAGGCATTGAAAGCTTAATCGGAGCCTGAATGACATTTTCTGACAGAGCTTGAAAGCCCACTTTGGAGTAAAAAGACGGATCACCATATGTGATAGCGACAGCCACAGATCGATTCTTCAGTTCATTAAGGCCATGATTGATAAGAGCCTGTCCAACTCCCTTTCCTTGATGCTCTGTGTTAATAGCAACAGGCGCAAGCATGTAAACCTGGATAGCCTCTTTGAATTGAAGCCGACTAAAGAAAATCGATCCAATGATTGATTTTTCTACGTATGTGCCAAAACAGATAATGTTCTGATTGTCGATTCCTGAAGATAGCTCCGAGACAAGATTGCCAATCAGCTTTCCTTCTTTCTCTCCCTCTGATGATGTGAAAACCGACGTAAAAAGATTTGTTACTTCGTCTTGACTGTTTTTATCGAGAGTTTTGCAATTCATGCTTTTCCTTCAAATTAGTTTCGTGCAATTGCTCGGGGACATAACGGTGAAGCTGAGGGGGCGGGCAACGATAACCAAAAACCATGATAAAGGTAAAAACTATCGCTTAAATACTACCTTTCAAAAGCGGCACAGCTTTGCCCCGTCCATCTCAAGCGCTTGGTTCGCTGTTTTGTTATATTATTACAAGATGTTATGGCCTGAACCTTTTTATTTTCAGGTCTTTCAAAATTTTGTAATGTTTATCGTTCCCTGTAAGAACAGGATTACCATAAGTGATTGCCGTGGCTCCGATGAGCGCATCTGCCAGTTGCATTGAACCATAAGTGATTGCCGTGGCTCCGATGAGCGCATCTGCCAGTTGCATTGAATGACTTAGAAAATGTTGCTCAACGTAAAACATTGCTTTGGCAGATATCTCTTCGGAAATATAGAGAATTTTAGCATTCCAAATATGCAGAGCTTTGCGGAGATTGTTTAATTCTTTTTTGTTTCTCATTCCTTGGACAAGTTCCATATAGGTCACAACAGAAATAAAGAAATTGCTTGAATTCTCAATAACTTGATATGCATTCTCATTTCCTTTTAAATACCAAATGAGGACATCAGTATCGACTATCATTTAGAATCTTCCTTTTCTTAAATTTCTAACGTACTCATTAACATTATCGACAATATCATTATCATTCCACATTCCAAACACTTCATTTTCTTCTGTTTTATTCTTAAGTTTCTGGTAGGGAACAAGCTTGGCGCAGGGCTTTCCACGGAAAGTGATAACGACCTCCTCACCTCTTCTGACAGAATCAATGAGTTCTTTTGAATGAAACCTCAGATCTTTTGCTGTGGCTTTCATGATACCTCCTACAAATTAAGTTTACATTTAAAAGTATAAACTCCCCGCCAATCTGAGTCAATCATTTTTTTTGAGACGATGTTACTTGCGTTGGATGATTTTTACAGCGAACGAAAAG
>JAFDAI010000038.1 GCA_019313905.1 Deltaproteobacteria bacterium
TGAAGCGTACAAAGGTTGAGATGTAAAGATGTAGTGACCATAAATTTGGCCACTCAGCTTTAACCACATGACATCACTGTAGTTGTGTTCGGAATGGGGTTAAACTTGGGGTAAAAGAACTCATTCATGTCAATGGGGGATTTCTTTCATCAGTCCTATTGATACGCAAAACGGTGTAAGAGATCCCCAATATGTGTTTGTCCGTGCAAAGAAACTTACATGAAGCGGGAAAAATGAGAAAATAGAGCTGGTTTTGGAGGAGGATAATTACCTAAGGGACAGGGATGCTGTCTTGTGTGGGTCACGCTGGCTTCTGTCACACGCTGTTCATCTCCGCCTTATAGTGGTCATAATAGGAAAACACCCTTTTAATATAGTAATGCGTGGCCTTGAATGGGGGTACCCCCTGATACTGTCTGACTTTTCTGCTTCCGGCGTTGTATGCCGCGAGGGCCATTCTAGTGTCTCCATCGAATCTGTCGAGGAGTTGTTTAAAATACTTGACTCCGCCGTATATATTATGCTCGGGATTAAAGCTGTCCTCCACCCCAAGGGCTTTTGCCGTTGCGGGCATGAGTTGCATTAGTCCGCGTGCCCCTTTCCTGGAGATGGCCCTGGGATTATAACTGGATTCCGCCATAATGATAGCCCTTATGAGCGCCGGGTCGACCTGATAGCGATTCGAGGCCTCCTGTATAATCGTGTGGAACAGATAGTCTGGTTGTTCTGCTGGCTGTTGAGAGACAGCTGCCCGATATGTTGAATAGTTGTCCGATGGCTGTAAATTGTTATAACTGTGGAATATTCCTGGGACAAGAAAAAGGGCGATCGTTCCGATGATGAATACCAACCAGTATGTCAAAGCGGCATGCCGGTGCAGTGATAAATCTTCGTTCATGGTTAACCTCTTGTAATAAATTGATAGTTCCTTTTAAGCGGCGCCTAAATAAAGGAATAAGAACAATATGTCAAGAAAAAAATGATGTTTTGTTAATGCAATATGATTATGTCACCTATTGTCTGAATAAGGTAAGGAAGAATAGATGTATTGATTAGATGAATTCGCGGACGGGGATGCCCTCTTTTGACAGGTATTTCTTTATCTGGGCTACCGTATAGCGTTGGTAATGGACCATTGAAGCGATGAGCGCCGCGTCGGCGTCCGATTCCCGGAATACATCCCTCAGGTGTTCAGGCGTTCCCGCGCCTCCGGATGCTATTACCGGTATGGAAACGGTTTCGGATATGAGAGATGTCAGGGTCAGCTCGTATCCCGTGTTCGTGCCATCCGCGTCAATCGAATTGAGACAAATCTCGCCAGCCCCCAGATCCCGCGCCTTTTTCGCCCATTCCACGGCATCAATTCCCACCGGTGTCCTGCCGCCATTTATATATATCTCATACCCGGAAGGTAGTGCCGGGGTTTTATCCACCTTCTTCGCGTCCATTCCAAGCACGATGCACTGGCTGCCGAACGTCATGGCTCCCCGGTAGATAAGATCGGGGTCCTGGACGGCGGCGGTGTTGATGCTGATTTTTTCAGCCCCGGCGGCCAGCACCCTGTGCATGTTATCCAGAGAACGAATACCACCCCCCACTGAGAAGGGTATGAATATGTTTTTCGCCACCCCTTCGACCACATCTATAATGATATCCCTTTTATCGGATGAGGCGGTGATATCATAGAAGACGAGTTCATCCACGCCCTGCCTGTAGTACTCTTCGGCCATGGCAACCGGGTCGCCTATATCTACATTCTCCTTGAATTTGATGCCCTTGGTGGTTTTTCCTTCTCTGACATCCAGACAGATGATTATCCTTTTGCTCAGCATATCTATACCCTGCCGTCCCAGACGCAAAAATTTTTCAGTATCCGCAGGCCGTGTCGGCCGCTCTTTTCGAGATGAAATTGTGTGGCTATGACATTGTCACGTCCGATTATAGATGCGAACGAAATCCCGTAGTCAGTTGTTGCTATGATATCCTCTTTTTCTTCAGGCGCGGGATAATAGGAATGAACAAAATAGAATTGAGCCCTTCCATCCAGCCCCTCAAGTACGGGGTGACTGCGTACAACGGATATATCGTTCCACCCCATATGCGGAATCTTTATGTCTCCGTCCGGGAATCTTCTGGCTATGCCGGGGATTATGTTCAGGCATGTCGTATCATTCTCTTCGCTCTCACCCAATATGATCTGAGCACCCATGCATATACCGAGGAAAGGCTTCTTCTGTGCAACGACCTCGCGTATTGCCCTGTCAAGATTCCTGTGTCTTATGACCTCCATTGCCTTTCCTGCAGCGCCGACACCCGGGAATATAATCCTTTCGGACGACAGGATCTCTTCGTATTTATCTGTAATCTTACAGGTTACGCCGATATGTTCCAATGCCCTCGCGACCGACGTAAGATTTCCTGCCCCGTAATCAATAATAGCAATCATTATTTGTCATCCTGTGAGAGTTTTAAAGAAAGATGCGCCATCTTTTCAGGTATTAAAACACAAACTAATTATTTCGAGATTTGTGCTCCAGAGAAGCCCTTATAAATTCTGAGAACAGGGGGTGGGGTCTTCTCGGTTTTGATTTAAATTCGGGATGGAATTGACAGCCCAGGAACCACGGATGATCAGCGATTTCCACTATCTCCACGAGATGTCCATCAGGAGATGTCCCGCTTATGCTCAAACCGTTTTTGGTAAGAATGTCTTTATAATCGTTGTTGAATTCGTAGCGGTGTCTGTGTCTCTCGCTGATCTCTCTTTCTCCATATGCTTCAAACGCGAAGGAATCCTTCTCCAGCAGGCAGGGGTATGCTCCCAGTCTCATGGTGCCCCCCTTGTCGGTGATATCTTTCTGTTCAGGGAGTAAGTCAATCACCGGATATGATGTATTGCCGTCAAATTCCGAGCTGTTGGCCTTTTCCATTTTGCAGGCATTTCTCGCATATTCTACTACAGCCATTTGCATACCGAGACAGATTCCGAAGAATGGAATACCCTGAGTCCGCGCGTGACTTATCGCCTGGACCATACCCTCTATGCCCCTTTTCCCAAATCCTCCGGGCACAAGTATCCCGTCAATGCCGTCAAACTGTTTGTCTATCCCTTCCCGTTCTATATGTTCCGAATCGATGAAGCGGAGCGTAACGCGGCAATCATTGGGAATGCCGCCGTGAACCAGCGCCTCATTCAGGCTTTTGTAGGAGTCTGTCCAGTCAACATATTTTCCCACTATGGCAATGATGATCTCGTGAGAGGGGTTTTTCAACTTGTCTATCACCGCTTCCCATTCCTCAAGATTGGGTCGTCCGGTCCAGATATTCAGAAGGTCAACAATTTTCTGATCTACACCCTCTTTGTGAAATATGGAAGGGACCTCATAGATGCAATCCACATCCTTGGCGGTGAAGACTGCACCTGTTTCCACATTGCAGAAAAGGGATATCTTCGCCTTGAGCTCTTTTGATAAGAAATCCTCCGTCCGACACAGAAGGATATCAGGCTGAATGCCGATCTCCCGAAGGGCCTTTACACTGTGCTGGGTGGGTTTTGACTTTACTTCACCGGCGGCTTTCAGGTAGGGAACCCAGGTGAGATGGATGAATATCGCGTTTTGTTTTCCCGCCTCATTCTTGAACTGTCGTATGGCTTCCAGAAAAGGAAGGCTCTCGATATCCCCGACTGTTCCCCCGATTTCCACTATAGCTACGTCACTTCCGGTTGCCGCCTTTTTAATGTTATCTTTTATTTCGTTTGTGATGTGGGGAATTACCTGGACAGTTCCACCCAGATATTCCCCTCTCCGTTCTTTTGATATTACAGAGAAGTAAACCTGTCCCGTGGTAAGGTTGTTGTCCCTGCCCAGTTTGCTGTCAGTAAAGCGTTCATAATGCCCAAGGTCCAGATCGGTTTCCGTGCCGTCGTCGGTCACAAAGACTTCTCCATGCTGAAAGGGATTCATCGTACCGGGATCGACATTGATATAGGGATCCAGTTTCTGATGAGATATTTTAAGCCCCCGGCATTCGAGGAGAGCGCCTATGGAGGCCGCCGCAAGACCCTTGCCGAGGGAGGAAAGAACACCACCGGTAATAAAGATAAATTTTGTTCGCATCCATTTTTCCTTTGTTTGAGTTGCCATTAATAATCACGGGGCATGGCTTATGTCAATACACTTTTTCCTCATAACACGGCATTCCCGATTTTTATTTTTGCGCTATTCCACTGTATTGAAGAAAAGCACCCGGTTTGATGGATTTGTTCTGTTTTAGCAGCAGGAAAAATATTGTAGTGTGATAAGAGGAGATTGAGGTCACACTTTCTCAAGATCATTGAGCGAATTGATATTGGCAAACATTCTGTTCTCCGGATCGAAAGTCGCGATCACGTTGGCCGGTATCTCCAGCACCCCCGCTTTCCTGTAGAAGCCGGTTATCTTCAGTCTGTTTTCATCGATGAGCCTCTTTATAGAAGGCATGCATTTTCTGGAATATATCGCGTGAAGTGGCTGAAGCCCGTCGGGTGGCGCCGGAACCACAACATCGTGACCCTTAACCTTCTCCACCATATACTTTATGAAGTCACCGTTCAGAAAGGGCATGTCGCAGGGACATACAAAGGCATGCTCGCAGGACGAGTGAAAAAGGCCTGTATAGATGCCACCCAGCGCGGCCTTTCCCTTTACAATATCTGTTACGATCCGGACATCCAGGTCGAGATACTCAAGGGGTGAATTGGTAACCAGGATTATCTCCTGGAAAATTTCCCCGAAGGTCCTTATTGTCCTGTCAATAATCCTTTCCCCGTCTATTTCTATAAACGCCTTGTTCTTACCCATTCTGGTGTTTCTACCGCCACACAGTATTATGCCTGTCATCAGGTTCACCGCCTTACTTGCAAAGACTGAGGATATCAACGATAATCTCTTCGGTATAGTCCCGAAGTCCCCAGGCCTGCGCGAGAACGTGCGCATTTTCCGCGATCTTTTCGATATCTTCCTCGGGAATATTTGCCTCTCCCAGCGACACGGGACTTCCGATGGACGAAAACCACTCTTTAAGACGGCTTATTCCTTCCATTCCCGCCTTCAGGTTGTCATCATCCTCAATGCCGAAAAGTTTCCTGCCTAATCGCGCGAATTTCACCGGATCTTTTTCTACAGCGTAAAACATCCATCCGGGAAGGACGATTGAAAGCCCGGCGCCATGTGCTATATCATAAATCGCGCTCAGCGAATGTTCTATCATGTGGGCGGGAAGGCTTATCATTCCCATTCCCGCGGTAGTAAGACCATTGAAGGCAAGCGTGGCGGCCCACATCATGTTTGCCCTCGCATCATAATCTGCCGGTTCTTTCAGTATAGCTTCCGCGCTTTCCATAATGGTTTTTATCAGGCCTTCCACAAGCCTGTCCTGCAGAGGGCTGTGCGGCTCTCTGTTGTTGAAATAACCCTCCAGCATATGGGTTATCGCATCCACGGCGCTGTACGCGCTGTATGCGGGGCTGAGTGTAAAGAGTGCCGCCGGATCAAGGATGGATGTCTTCGGCTGGATAAAGGGTGATCTGATGCTGAATTTTCTGGCCCCATCCTCCTTTGTAATGACCGCCGCCGGATTCATCTCCGACGCGCTGGCGGAAATGGTTACAACTGTCAAAATGGGGAGGGCATCCTGTATCGTCTTCGCGCGCACAAAATAATCCCAGACATCATCGTCGGTTTTTGCCCCCACCGCTATTGTCTTTGCCGTATCAATAACACTTCCGCCTCCGACCGCAAGCACCGCATCGACAGCTTCTCTTCTGGCAATGCCTATACCCTTCAAGGCATGGGACAGTACCGGGTTTGACTTAACGCCTGGAAACTCGACAATTTCAATGTCCGCAGCCTTAAGTGACGCGACAACCTGATCGTAAATGCCGCTCCTTTTTACGCTGCCCTGACCATATACCATCAAAACCTTTTTACCGAATTTTGCTGTTTCACAGCCAATTTTCTTTATCTGGCCCCTGCCGAAAACTATTTTTGTCGGGTTTTCAAATACGAAATTTTGCATGCTACAGCCCCTTTGAAAAGTGTTTTATCGCCCACAAGTAATCTTCCCTCGTTCTTAATCCCATCTTATTTCTTCTTGATCCTGGATTTAATCTCCTCAATCAGCGGCGGCAGAATTTTCATAAAATCCTCAGCAACAATGACGTCGGAGACTTCGAAGATATCCGCATCAGGATTGCTGTTGACGTTTATTATGTGCTTTGACTGATCCATGCCCACAACATGGTGCATCACTCCGGAGATCCCTACCCCTATATACAGGGTCGGACGAACGGTCTTTCCGCTTTGTCCTATCATCTGTCCTTCCCGGGCCCAACCTTCATCAACCGGCGGCCGTGTGGCGCCCACTGCCCCGCCCAGCAGGCGTGCAAGCTCTTCCAGAAGCGACCAGTTTTCCTCGCTTCCAACACCCCATCCGCCGGCAACAACAACATCGGCTTTTTCCAGAGGCTGTTCCCCAACCACCACCCGCTCAACCCCAAGAACTTCAGGACCCATATTTGAGTCGGGCAGATCAACGTACATTTCTTCTATCTGCCCTTTACGCTCCTCCTCCGGTAATGCCCTCATGGCTCCCGGCATTACTGTGGACATTTGAGGGCGATGGTCAGGGCAGGCAATAGTTGCGACGACTCCTCCGCCCCATCCGGGCACCACCTGCAGCAGATTTCCGTTTTCGTCCAACTTGAGATCAATACAATGTGCTGAGAGACCCGTTCTGACTCTTGCCGCCACACGGGGGGCAAGTTCAACCCCCATTGCAGTCGCTCCCATTAGCACAATGTCCGGCTCATGCTCATTAATCACTCTTTCGAATACATGCGTATAAGGGAGAAGCCGATAATTTTCCAACCTGGGTTCGTCCGCGACAAAGACCATATCCGCCCCGTGATTGACAAGCGTCTGCGCAAGCCTATGAACATGATAACCCATAAGGACCGCTACAACCTTGCTCCCGGTCTTATCCGCCAGCTCTCTGGCTTTCCCCAGAAGTTCGAGGCTCACATCATGTAACTCGCCATTGCGCTGCTCCGCGAAAACCCATACATCACGGTTTCTCTTTTCATCCATTGATAAAACTCCTAACACTCAATCACGCCGCACTGGTATATCTTTTCCACCAGTTTTTCGACGATATCATCGACTGTGCCTTCCAGTTTTTCTTTCCTTCTTTCGAATTTTCGAACCTCCAGACCCGCCATCTTTGTGGGAGAGCCCGCCAGTCCTATGCGCTCCGGATCCACACACAAATCCTTATTGGAGAGCATCGTAATCTCCTTCGATTCTGCCGCCAATATGCCTGTGAATGGTATATATCGAGGCTTGTTCAGCTCTTTCCGCACGGAAAGCACTACCGGAAACCCGGAGGCAAGCTTTACATAGCCGTTTTCTATCTTCTGTGTAATTACCAGGTTATCCCCGGCAGATTCCCCCAGGCCGATTACATGCATCACATTGGGAAGTTCCAGCATCTCCGCCAGCTGTGAACAGATCTGTGCCGTTGAACCATCAATGGACAGATTGCCGCAGAGGACGATATCAAAATCCCCTATCCAGCGGCAGCCGGCTGCCAGTATCTCGGCCGTGGCCAGGCTGTCCGATCCCGCAAACACGCGGTCAGATAAAAGAACAGCCCTGTCGGCCCCCATCGCGAGCCCTTCTCGAATAGTAGTCTTTGCAAAGGGCGGCGCCATTGACAGCAGAACCACTTCTCCGCCACGGGACTCCCTCAATGCAAGAGCGGCCTCAAGGGCATGCTTATCAAGGGGATTCATTATGTTTGGAATCCCCTCTCGCTTCAGTGTCTTTGTTTCAGGGTCCATACTAACCTTATCCCAGTGTTTCGGATCGGGCACAGGCTTCACACAGACAATAATCCTGTTCATAATCGTACCTTCCTGTAAAATACCTGCTCTTTTATTCTTTTTTACTTTCTGAAAGGAGCCAATGCCGCCCTTCCAATACCTGCCTTGGCTACCTCTGCCGTGCCACCTGCCGGGACGGTAACCATTGCATCTCTGAAGAGTCGTTGAATGGCGTATTCTTTCATTATGCCGTAGGACCCGTGAATCTCTATCGCCTTCTTCGCCGCCTCCACCGCCGCGTTACAGGTATAGAATTTCGCCATACCGGTTTCTGTGTCGCAGCGCATGTCCTTATCTTTCATCCAACTTGCGCGATAGTTCAGCAGCCGACAGATATCCAGTTGCGTATATATCTCGGCCACGAGGAACTGGATCGCCTGGAGAGTACTGATAGGTTTCCCGTAGAGAACCCTTTCGTTGGCAAATTTGCCCGCTTCCTCATATATCGCCTGCAGAATACCCAGAGCGGTGGCCGCCATACCGGTTCTCCCCGTCTCGCTGATGGTCTTGAGCGCCACGGTCAGTCCCTGACCTTCCTGGCCGATCAGGTTCTCTTTCGAAATTTCGCAGTTGTCAAAGACCAGTTCACCCGTATTTGCGCCGCGTAGCCCGAATTTATTCTCTTTTCTGCCGAGCTTCGCGCCGGGTGTGTCCTTGTCAACGATAAAGGCGCTCAGCCCTTTAGCTCCTTCGCCGGTCTTGGCAATAACAATCCAGAAATCCGCAAGATGCGAATTGGTGATGAAGCATTTCCGGCCGTTTAAGATATACTTGTCGCCTTTTAACTCTGCAACGGTTTTCATTCCGATCAGGTCAGATCCGCCTGAGGGATCGGTGACGGCTACTACACCCAGGGTTTCACCAGTCGCAAGTGCCGGCAAATACTTCTTTTTCTGCTCGTCGGTCCCAAAATCATTCAATGCGGCACAGGCCATGTGATGAACCTGAAGGGCCATAGGGAAAGCGGCACATACGCGGCCAAGCTCTTCCAGCACTATGGTTCTTGCCAGATAACCCATTCCGACTCCGCCATATTCCGGTGGCGTTATAATGCCGGTAATTCCTACCTGAGCCATAGGCTTTAAAAGGTCCATGGGGAATTCACCGGTTTCTTCCATCGCTTCCATCTTGGGAGGTATCTCTGCCTCTGCGAATTCACGGACAGCCTTTCTCAACAGCTCTTCTCTTTCGGTAAATGCAAACTCCATAATCTGTCTCCTTGTTAATTTACTGGTTGTTGACCTGGAACAGCACTGTAAAAAGCGCTAAATATCAAGTCATGTTATTCGGACATCTCACATCAGGAGAAACCGATCGGTCTGTTTCGTGCTTCTAACGTACGCTTTCCGGGCTGTCAAGCAATTTTTCCACCAGCGTCAAGGGTGTTATAATTTGACAACCTAAAAGATAGTGTGGAATTCCGGCAAAAAACAATCCGGTTCACCATGAGGATTACATGATATCAATATCCAAAAAAATCACTGATTCTGTGGTTAGCAAACTTTTACATGGCAGGAAAATCGAGATTTCTCTAATTTATCTTGTTGCCGGTTTTCTGTACCAGGGAATCTATAAAATCTATGAGCGTACCGATAGTGTGGTCAAGGTTGTCCTCCGATCTATCAGCACGATGCAGGACCGAAGAACCAAGCATTGTTGAAAAGATTATTTCACTTGTACCGGTAGTATCGACATCAGCTCGAATCTTTCCAACTTCCTTCGCTTTGTCCAAAAAAGATTTAATCATTTGCTTGAGTTTATTGAATTTTTCAGTAATATCGGATGTAAGATCAGGACGCTTACCGTTCAATCCAACGGAAAAAGTTATGAAAATGCAGCCTCCGGGGAATGAGTTTGAATTTTTGAGATATCTGTCCTTATAGTTGAGGAGAAATGTCTTCAGTTTTTCAACAGGATCTTCAACCTTATCCAACCCCTCAAAACAACATTCTCTCCAGATTTGCCTGGCCTCTTTCAGCACTTCATAAAACAGTTCATCCTTGCTTTTAAAATGATTATAGAAGCCTCCTTTAGATGTTCCCACAGCATTCAATATATCCGTCAGGGATGTGCTTTCATATCCCTTTACAGAAAAGAGTTTCATGGCCGTATAAACAATTTTTTCACGAAGTGTCATAATATGCTCGCCCCAGACAATAATTATATCATCTTTTTAACCGAATTCCTCTATACATACGTGCTATATATGTCAAGCTTTTTCCTGATTCCTGTTAATGCAGTATGATTATGTCACACCTTTTTTCTTCTCCGTACGGGAATCAAAAAACTCCTCGTAACATAATACTTTCACCTCGCTGATGATAGATTTTATTTGGCAAAATTATTTTTGATGGTAGCTCCATGCAGGCCATTGTCAATGCCTTTTTGACTTACTGTTTGTATTGTAGTAAGTCCCCGGGCTAATGTCTTTGGGGTTGAAAACTCGAGTTAATAAAGGCTTTTAACTTACTGAACAGGTAACACCAATGAATTCTGAAGAAAAAACTGTCAACTGGAAGGCAATAATAAAAGACGGGGTTGTCGGCGCGTGGCCTATCTGTCTCGGCTACCTTGCCATTGGACTTGCCTTCGGAGTGATCGCACAAAAAGCGGGATTCAGCCCGATGGAAATCGGCCTCATGTCCCTTCTCGTTTATGCGGGCAGCGCTCAGTTTATTGGCATATCCATGCTGAGTGCCGGCGCCGGCATTGTTCCCATCGTTATAACCACATTTACCATAAACCTGCGCCATTTGCTGATGAGTTCGTCCCTTTCAACCTTCATGCGTAATCTCGGCACGGGCAGGCTTTCCCTTTTTGCCTACGGAGTAACAGACGAAAGTTTTGCATTCAATACCGCCAGGTTCAGGGAGGGTGACTGGGACTGGCGGCGCGCCCTCGTCCTTAATCACACCTCAAACCTCGCGTGGATTATAAGCACGGTGGTAGGCGGATTAGGCGGCCGGTTCATACCTGCCGGGGCATTCGGAATCGACTACGCCCTGATCGCCATGTTTGTATGCCTTCTTGTTTTTCAGTTGAGAGGAAGGTTGTATGCGATAGTGGCACTCATCGCCGGGATTCTGGCGGTCATCTTATCGCTTCTCCTCTCCGGGAATTCATACATAGTCATAGCTTCGGTAATCGCGGCGACACTGGGAATTTTTCTTAAAAGATCGAAGCATTTCGCAGGGACGGAGCGGAAATCATGATACATGACAATTATCTGTATGTCATTCTCGGAATGGGAATAGTTACCTACATACCGCGGTGGCTTCCTCTCGTATTTCTGTCCCGCCGGAAACTGCCGGAATGGTTTGAGCAGTGGCTCGACCTTATCCCGGCCGCGATATTGAGTGCCCTAATACTTCCGATACTCATAACAACGGGAGAGCCCCGGCATCTTGATCTTATGCGGCCTGAGTTTATCGTGGCGGTGCCGACCCTTATCTTTGCGGTAAAGACAAGATCCCTCGCGGGAACCGTAATCTTCGGAATGTTTCTTTTCTGGCTCGCTGGAAAATTCTTTTGAGGAAGTGTCCCCTGTTACCTCTATGGCCATGCACGACAGGATTACGGAAAATTCCTTGATTTGCCGGACCTCCTGTTGTAAATTTCTGGGAAGAAGCGGGGGAAATACAGGCGATTTAAAGATATTATCGATATTAAACGTTGGGGTGAAAAATGGAAGGAAAAAAAGTCAGTGAAAGCAGTGTCATCCTGGCACAGCAAATGAACCCACAGGATGCAAATCCGACCGGAAATGTACACGGTGGTGTCATTATGAAACTTATTGATACAAGTGCCGGTGCGGTTGCGACTAAACATGCACGGGCTAATACGGTCACTGCCTCCATCGACAGGCTGGATTTTCATAATCCCGTATATGTAGGGAACCTTCTGACGCTTAAGGCCAGCTTGGACATGGTTGGGAGAACCTCGATGGAAGTTGGCGTTCGGGTCGAATCCGAAGACCTGATCGCCGGCAAAATCCGGCATACAGCCTCTGCCTACCTCACCTTTGTGGCCCTGGACAAAAAAGGCAAACCAATGTTATTGCCCCCACTTATTCTGGAAACCAGAGAACAGAAGAGACGCAATCGCGAGGCAATGGCAAGAAGAAAGACACGGCTTTTCGAAAAGAAAAAGGAAAAAGAATGCCAGGACAACTCGGAAAATCGTACATAACCACCTGTCTTCCTCTGAAATAATATGGGAAGTGTCCCCAATTATCCCGAGTTCGGCCGCTGGTTAGATTTTTTACTTTCCCTTTTTCTCCTTCTTGAACATTTCTTCATAATTGCATTCTGTATTTGCAATCATAAAGCCAATGATTATCAGAAGTAAAGAAAATGGAAATGATATAAAAAACCAATAAATAATTTTATGTACTCCAAACCATGACTGAGGATTCTTTAGCCAAGATACAATTGGATCAATGCCTATATATAAAACAACCTTTAGAAGAGATATATCCCGCCACTCCCCATGCTTTAGCCAAATGAATAATTGCCAGAATATAATGAAGAACCCTGCTAATAATATTGCAACACCAACCAATATAGTTCCAGTATAGATTGATTTTGATATTAATCTTTCAATTTTGTTGAATACCCTCCAATATTTTTTAAAAATGGATTTACACGAAAAGAAGAGAACCAATGTTGTTACTGTTGAAGCTAATAAAACCGTTAATACAGTAATTATATTTGAGTCCATGTATATTGCCTAATCTTTCATATTATTTAAAATCTAAGCATTGATTATCAGGCCGATTCGCTCTGATAAGTTAATATTGAGTGCATTTTCAGGCACATTTACACGACTCTGATTGTCATCTTCTATACTTGTCAAGAAATTTCAGGAACTAAAAATTCACGAATTTTTTCTTGGCATCCATCACTTTTGCCAGATATCTCCTTGCTTCATCGTGAGGCAGTCTTGTTTGAAGAGTTTTGAACACCTGAAGCGGGCCGAGCTTGTTTATGCGTTGCGGCGCGCGGTTTCTATTCGAGTCAAAGGTGCGCAGAACATTGCCGGCACCGGTGTTATAGGCAGCAATTACACAGTATTCCCTGGATACGGGGTCTTGAATATCGCTCAGGTATTTGTAATGCAGGATATGAAGGTAAGCAGTGCCATATTGAATATTGTTCCCGGGATTAAGGAGAAACTCCCTGGAAGGCAGGCCATCAGCGTTATTCAAAAATCTGTGAACGTCTTGTCCGGCAGTCGTGGGAACAATCTGCATGAGTCCAAAGGCCGGAGCGTTACTCACCGCGTATGGATTGAAATCACTTTCGGTCTTAATAATAGCATAGACGAGGTTTCTACTGATGGATAAGTCTTTTGCAAAGCGTTCAACGAGAGGTTTGTACTTCAGTGCCCGTATCTCACAGTGATCTTTTACCATCGGGATAACCACACAAGGCACATCTTTAGTTTTATCGCCGGTTTTGATTTGCCTGGTCTGAAGCCTGTTTTTAATGAGATAATCGGCGAAATATCCTGCCCTCCAGGACCATCGAATATTTTTGCCCTCCTGATCATTTACTTCACCATAGAGAAAAGGCATTTTACCCAGTTTTACAGTTCTGGCAGAATAAATATCCACGGCCCTGGGATCATCAGGGGTAAGCAGGGTTGTAATGATGGCATTTTTTAAGCTTTTTAATGGGTCTTTCTGGTCCAGCGTTTCAACCGTGATTATCCCCCTGTCAAAATCGACCGAAGCACGGGAAAGGTAGTTCTGAGTGTATTTGACATACTCTCTGGGTCCGGGTTCTTTTACCTCTTCTTTTCCCCAGACACCTCCGACAGCTTTTCTGAATGTTTCAATAAGTTTCGCAAAATCTTTCTGAAAGCGCTTTATATCCCGATCCAGCGCCTTCGGGTTCGCGGCATATCTGGCCGCCTTCTCCGCGGCCATTCGCTGGGCAGACACAACATCCCCGGTAGCCGCTATCCTGGCTACGCGGGCGGCATCCCACGAGGAACAGCCCAGAATGATTAGAATAATAAGAAATGCCAGCGATAAATTTTTCATAAGTCGCAAAAAGTTTCCCTGGCTGTATTTATCATGGATACCCCTGTATTTCCATTTCACTTTTTCTGATATTGTTGCATATCAGCAAACGCCTGTATCAGGCGCGGCTCGAGTGCGATGTCACCTGCACGGGGTTGCTGGAAGCCAGCTTTTTTCCCAAACGCCGGGCCCTTTTCCTGGTTCGTTCCCCTATCTGTTGCCGTTGTTCTGTAGCAGCAAAGCCGATGAAAAGTACACCAATAGTTCTTGCGCCAAGGAGGCCCGAAGCCTCCTTCAGCAGGCTGACTGTCTTTGTCATTAACCGGCCCATTAATGCGGGGGCGGCGGAAGAGGCGACTACCACAGCGACTTTCTCCTTCCGCTTCTTTCGCACTTTCGGGGCGCTCATTCCCCATGGCCAACAGGCAAAGCAAGCCAGCCTTTCAATAAACCTCTTCATTACAGCCGTAACCGTGCCAAAATTCATTGGTGAACCGAGCACAATGGCATCTGACCGTTCAATCTTGTCCAAGATGGCGCTCATGTCGTCAGCTATGACACACTGACCTCGACTTTCGCCCTCCTGTTGCGTGCAGGTTCGGCAGTTAGTGCAGAACTCGATATGCTTGTCGATCAAGTAGATCTTTTCTGCTTCGGCCCCCTCTTCCCTGGCCGAAGCGAGAATTTCATCTATTACCGTATCAATGATACCGCCTTTGCGGTAGCTGCCAACGATGGCCGTTATTCTGACATGATCACCCATAGACTCTCCCGGCTTCCAGCCATTGATTATCAATCGTCGATTCGTTTTACTCTATTATTTTCAAATTTATTACTATTTTTACAGTTAGCGGATGTGACAATTTCAGCCAGACGTGCTTCCATTTCACTCATCACAGGCGTTGTGTCATCCACTATGCCGATATCGGTGTTGATCTGAAAAGCAATAGCGATCCCATGGTTCAGGTAGTAGCGGAGACTGGAACTGTAGCCCGGTATCCATCCGCCATGACCGTAAACCGGGCCAAAGGGGCCTGTGCGATAAATCCCAACCCCTGCTCCATACTGGATGTCGGGTGTGTCCGGGCTAATCGGAACCGAATTCAGAAGCTCGTCCAGATAGGAGTCCGACATCGCATTTCCCCCGAAAAGCGCCATGCCCCAAAGAGCAAGATCGCGTGAATTACTCACCAGACCACCGCCAGTCCATTCGAGACCAGGATGCCACACCATCGTGCCATCTGCTGTGGTTGTTTTGCGTGGAAACCCGAAAGTGTTATCTGCCGCCATGTATCCAGCGGCGAGTCCCGGCAGAAAACGACGGTCAGCCGGGGTCGTCAGCGTCAGGCCGAGCGGTGTAAGGAAACGCTCCTTAATCTCATCGTAGTAACTTCTTCCAGTGGCTTTTTCGATCACAAGCCCGATCAGAATGTACCCGGTGTCTGTGTAGGCCCAGCCCGTGCCAACCTCGAAAAGTGGTGGAAGATCCAAAATAAACCAAATCAAAGATTCAGGTGGAAACGGATTGTCGTTCTCGCGCCATTTGCGAGAGGCCTCGTTGGCAAAACTATCTAAATGCACGTGATCCGGCAATCCCGAACTGTGGGTCAGCAGGTGACGTAAGGTGATTGCATCGTGATTGGGCAAACGGGTAAACCACTGCCGGTCCCCGAGCCATCGCGACACAGGGATATCGAGATCCAGTATGCCCTCGCGTGCAAGCGCTACCGCTGTCGCACCAACAAAGGTCTTTCCGATACTCGCTGAAAGCATGCGCGATTGCACCGTCATCGGCGTTCCGGCTTCTATATCGGCGAACCCAGTTGCGGCAACACCGGCTGTGCCGTCCCGTAACACATAGGCAGCTGTTGCTCCCGGGAAGCCATATCGCTTCTGAAAGGTATTGAGTGCCGATTGAAATTCTTTCGCCAGTTCAGAAGTCTCTACAGTACTCTGATTCAGCTGAGAGATTTTAAGTAGTGAAAAAAGCCCTGTCAGTATCAGCAGGAGCAGGAAGAGGATCAGGATCACGGTCCGAATTTTTAATCCCGCAAGACGGTTAAAAATGGTTTTACCTTGTGTTTGCATCTATGTTTAATCATTCCTGTGCAAAGGCTCAAGAGGTTTTCCCTGTATCGTTTCCAAACTAACATTACCTTCAGCCAGTGGAACAACCTCTGTGATAGCACCTTCTCTATTGAACATTGTTTTTCGGTTGAACCAGACAACCAGAACAGCAACAACCATGAACAGGTATATGTCATAAGGTTGTGCATCTGGCCAGACTGGATTGTTGAGGCAAAAATGGAACAACGCAGGGAGCAGAATGCTACCGTGCGATGTGTTAAATAATGCGGTTACGATTACGCTTAACGCAATGGAGCCGAAAAAAAACGGAGTGAAGGACCAGGCACTCTGCTGAGTCCCGCTCAACAGGAATGCTGGCAGGTGCCAGAAGCCCCAAATGATACCAAGAATCAGCGCGGCCCATATGGGCGCGAGCTTTCGTTGCAGTAAAGGTAGGGCGAGCCCCCGCCAGCCAAATTCTTCGACGGGGCCTTTAATCGCCGTTAATGCCAATGCCACAATAAGTGACTGAAATGAGGAAAATGGAAACGGTTCAGTGAAAAGGTTGCCTTTTAACGCAGACCCACCGATATAAATCAGCGGAATGCCGATAATTAAAAAGGTATACCAGGGCAGAGAACACCGCCAGAGCAATAACCGAGAAAGATAACGCCGCAAGCCTCCGATACCAGCGTTGTATGTGACGATAATGAAAGCAGCAATCGCAGGTGCGTACACCGCCAAAAAAAAGAGCGGGTGTTGACCAGTCAATTCGCCGAATATCCCGGTCATCTGGTCTGGGAGAAAGATGAACAGGGCCAGAATTCCCCAAGCCAAACCGAAAGCAATAAGCAGAAATGGCACCAGGGAGATGAAAGGAATCTGACGTCTATCATCGTCTGACGAGACTGTAATCATGACAGGTTCTCCTCAATGTTTGAGTTAGCAAAATGCTGGCCAAAGCCGCGGGCTCTCCGCTAACGTCGCAAATCGGGCGCGTGGATGCCGCGTTGCCTGCAGGGGCTTGTTAGCGGTTCTATTTGAATCGATCGTCTGATTTCCGGCTTGAAGCGGTTTCCCTGGCTTCCTCTAACCAGCCGGTCCCATACTTCCACCTGAGCATCGAATGCAAGAAAGGCACAACGTGGAGGTTAAATGAATGGCTGCGGTGGAAGTGGTACAACAGAATGATGTGTGAGAAGCCTTCGAGATCCTTAAGTCCCGGGTGGAAAGCTTCTAACAACTCAACAGTACCTTTTGCGCCAGCGGCACCCGTCGGCTGGATCGGCATGTCTTCGGGTTCCATAAATGGGGAGTGAATGATACCGATTGGTGTGAATTCAATCTTCATTTTCTCACGCGAACGTCTGAATTCAGCGGCGGCGAACGCCGGTCCTCGCCGTCCGCTGGAGTAAATTGATAGGCAAAAATAAATCTGTCCCCTTTTCTACCTTATTTCAATAAATATCTCAGGATGTTGTTCAGCAATGCGTAAAAGAGATTTGGCCGGGCCTTGCGGCGTTCTTCTTCCTTGCTCCCAATCTTGTATAGTGCGTGGGCTAACGCCCATTAAGCTGGCGAAGGCTGATTGTGATACTTTTAACCTTTTTCTAATAGTTTTTGCAGGAGACGGTTCATTCAAAGTACGCGCGATTAATTTAAATTCGCCTTTTTTGAAGCGTTTTATCTCTTTTATTCCTTCTAATATTTCTTGACCAATATTTCTATTACTCATTTTCAATTTCCTCCGCAATCCTTTTTAGAATATGGCCGGGAATTGTTGCTTTTTCACTCTTGGAATATAGGGTAAGCAACCAGATTTCCTTAGCCGATTTTTTCCAATAATACATAACCCTTATTCCACCTCTCTTCCCTTTTCCTTCCGGTGCCCACCTAATTTTCCGAATGCCACCGCTTCCACGAACAAGATCCCCGGCATCAGGGCAAACAAGTAGATACCATTGAAGTGCCCGATATTCATCATCAGCTAAATATTTCGGTAACAATTTTGTAAATATTGTTGTTTCAATGAATATCATATGGAAGATTGTACGGCATTGCCGTATGCTTGTCAATGATTATTTATACGTGAAAACACTCCTAAAAACAGGAAGTTGTTTGAGGAAATGCACCTATTAGTCAAAAATAAATTCGTCCCCTTTTCCCATGTGGACAATCTTCCAGAACTATTCGCACTCGTCCATGCATGAAAAAATCTCATCGTTGGCCACCGGGAATGTTAAAAATAAATCTGTCCCCTTTTCTATTCCCTTTTCTGTTATGGGTTTTGAACACCGGAGATTATTTTTCTTTACCGATCACAGCAGAGGGACGAATTTTTTCGAGTATTCCTCGAGCCATGCAAGATATCGCCGGTAATCCGCATCAGATTCAAAAACGATCTGCCGGTAGTTCCCCCTCTGGGTCACATGGTATGGATTAAAAAAGGGCGCTGTTTGAATGCATAAGTAAAAAAGATTGAAGGAAACCTCCAAGCGGTTCACAATGTTTACATGTAAACTGCCGGGTCGAGATGAACTCGCCCGGAAATAAA
>JAFDAI010000153.1:0-600 GCA_019313905.1 Deltaproteobacteria bacterium
GTAATTGCCTTTGCGCACCAGGATGCGGACTCTGCCGATGAACAGGCCGCTATCTGCTGTTACGAGATATTTCTCCGTTATTATGTTCTCGGTCTGCGCCGGGCCGGATCACCCTACGCCTTTCATTCCATAGGCTCCACCATGGCATGCACTGCCGGAGGATACGCGACTGTAAGGGGCATGAATAAAAGGAGGGCAGGGGAGGACTTCTACTTTCTTGACAAGCTTGCGAAGATCGGCGGGATGGGAAGGATAAACACCACCACGGTTCACCCCTCTTCGAGAGCATCCCACCGCGTTCCATTCGGCACGGGAAAGCGGGTTATCAGATTTACCGAAGGGAATGAAAGCGAGTACAGCCTGTACAATCCCCGATCCTTTGCGGTGCTGAAGGAGTGGCTCGAATATATGTCATCCTGCCGCGATATGGACCCCGAAACAATACTGACGCATGCCGGAGACATGCACCCATCTCTGAATGTGTTCCTGCGCGTGAATAATTTCGGAGAAACATGGCGCCGTCTCGCAGAGAACAGCGGTGACATGGCTCATCTTTGCACCCACTTCTCTCGGTGGTTCGACGGGTTCAAGACCTTTAAG
>JAFDAI010000153.1:615-2377 GCA_019313905.1 Deltaproteobacteria bacterium
TAAGCTGATCCGCCACCTGACGAACAACGGCTTCCCGCCGGTGGATATGTTTGACGCCCTGAGGCAGCTCATGGAGATGATGGGAAAGGAACTTCCGGTTGAAGTTAACCCGGGCTCTGTACCTCCGCTCCAGGACCAGATGGAGATACTTGGTTATCTCAGAGAACTTGACCGGTAAGGGCACCCTGAAAGGCCCCGATGCAATTTTCAATTAAGAATCATTAAAATTCCTTGCATTCTCAGCTTTACGGTTTATACATATCGCGAAACATATATAAGAGGTAAAGATGATGCCTTCGTAAAAAGTCTGTCATTCCCGCGCAGGCGGGAATCCAGAAGCGCATAACTACTTTAAAACACTGGATTCCCGTTCCCCGATCGGAGTCGAGGACAAGCTTCACGGGAATGACAAAATTGTGTATATTTCGACTTTTTACGAGTCCATCAATTAAGAATCATTAAAAATCCTTGCATTCTCTGTTCTGCGGTTTTATCATATCACCATACATCCATTCGGAGGGGGTCAAATGAAGAAAGAACAAAATGACTCCATATTACATGCATCCGGCATGTCCGTCATGAAAGGCAAATTCAAGCATCTAATCTTTGACATTGGTATCTACTGCTTCTTTTTTGCCGGGCGGTTAATGCATCAGAGACCAAAACTGAAAGGCAGGGAAAACCTTAAAAACATTCCCCTGCCGATTATCTTTACGGTTACTCACGACAGCTATTTTGAGATACCGTCGCTGGCAAAGGTCTATCAGGCGCTCAAACCGAGACCTGTATTTGCAGTTATGGCGAAAAGGATTTTCTGAGCGGAAATTATCTTTCGTCAAATTTCCGTGTAAAGAATTCTCTCCTCAAATCAATATACCGGCTGCTTGATAAATCGGGCATACCGAAGATCTTTTTCAAGATATTGAATCTATCAACCGTACATCGACCCTTTATTGAAAGTGCCGTAAAAACGAAGGATAATATGAAAAAGGAAATTTCCGGCCAGCTCACCCATTTTAAAGAGACCATGGCACAGGGTATGTCCACACTTGTGTTTCCTGAAGGAACCACCTGGGGTTTCGGCGGTCTGAAAAAGATCAGAAGTTCCGTCTACCAACTGGTAAGCAGCACTTTTTCCCAATACAGGAAAAAAGTATACGTACTTCCGATCAATGTGAAGGCGGACCGGCTGGTTCAGGGATGTAAAGATGTGTTTATCAACGTGGGAAAGCCGCAATTTAGTGCAAAGTCCAAAGAGGAATTCAACCAACAGCTTCGCGACAGCCTTCAGAGGCTTCACACCATTACCTTCAGTCAGATAGGGGCATACTACCTTAAAAAGGCCTCCTCAATCGGTTCCCGAACTGGGGAAGAGATAATCCTGTCCAGAGAAATCGTGACCGGCCAAATAGAAAAGATTGTCCGGGATATCTATTCGAAAGTGCAGGGGAAAATCCTTCCCGCTTGTGATGTGAGTCTTATCGATAAAAAATATCTCATGAAGAAAATCAACGGTTTTGTAAAGTATTGCACCAGGAATAAATATCTTATCGAAACGTCGCAAGGCAGGGGGATAAAGATGTATATCCTCAACAGGGAAAAGGTGTTAGCCCAGTACCCGGCAAAGACATTCCGGAAATTCAATCCGGTGGGGTTTCACGCCAACGAACTTGTTTCGCTCGGCGAAAAAGAGATTGAACCCCTCTTCAATATCTCTGGTTTCCTGGATACACGGGCGGTATTGGAGTCGGGGAAGGGCAAC
>JAFDAI010000075.1 GCA_019313905.1 Deltaproteobacteria bacterium
AGGGATAACAGATATTATTAACCTGCCGGCAACAGATGTGTTTAAGATAAAGGCTCACTTTGATCTATAAAAGGTTGCACAAAACATGAAGGATATAAGGGTTGCTGTTGCTGTTTCCAATTCCCCTGTCAACAAAACAAGACATAACATTGACCGCATGACCAAGTGGATAAAGGAAGCAAAGAGGAAAGGCGCTTCGATAATTTGTTTTCCTGAGATGAATGTTACAGGATACTGTATACATAAAGATATTAATAAGATAGCAGAGACTATTCCAGGCAGGGCAACACAAGACCTTTTAGATATAGCCGGAGAGGAAAAAATTGTTATTCTTGCAGGTATGGCCGAAAAAGATGCAACCGGTAGAATATTTGCGAGTCACCTGGTTATTACGCCTGACGGTATTTCAGGTATATATCGAAAGCTTCATATACCCCCCCCTGAGGGCCCTTTTTTTACTCCGGGCAGCAAAATCCCGCTCTTTGAGACAATGGGAGTAAAGTTTGGGGTTCAGCTTTGTTATGATGCACACTTTCCAGAGCTTTCCACACATATGGCTGTAAATGGAGCGGAATTAATTTTCATCCCCCATGCATCTCCAAGAGGAACTCCGGACAAAAAATTTAAATCATGGATGCGGCATCTTATTGCGAGGGCTTATGATAACAGTATTTTTATTGTTGCATGTAATCAGACTGGTGAAAATGGAAAAGGGCTTACTTTCCCGGGCGTTTCCGTGATAATTAGTCCAACCGGCAAGATTATAAAGAAAAGGATAAGCGGCAGAGAGGGTATAATGGTCGGAGATTTAAAGGCGTATGATCTGGTCAGAGTAAGAAATAACCGGATGCATTTTTTTCTTCCAAATACAAGAACTGATTTATATTAAACGTAAGTTGAAAAATAATCACGAAAACACGAAACTATGCTGTGGCTAATTGGTAAGCCTTCACGGAACGTGAACGGCTACTCTCATTGTTTGCCGCTGCGAACATAATCCAGTATATATGCCATCCCCACAAGAAATATGCAAAGCCCTGATATATAGACTATGTTTGTTTGGGGATAAAAAAAACGTGAGAGAATAACGGCAAAAATCAATCCAAGTACAACTCTGATTACAAAAACGTAAAATTTGTTCACAATAGTTACCCCGAATAAACTAAAAATATTTCTTCCCGGATACCGCCCTGCATTTTCGCACAAACTTTGATGCAGCCAGATACAATACTCGAGTATTATTGTGCAAGTATGATGTCAAGAAAAAAGGCCTTGCTTTGCATGTCATCACCGTTTATTTTTTTGGCTCAGTCCCTTTTTTGAAAAGGGCTGATACAGCCTGCCGAGAATCATCAGACGCTATTCTGCCGGTTAAGGGGTCGATGCGCACCTGCACCACATCATCGGGAATATCAAAGTATTGACACCGGCTGTTTTCCAGTGTTTTTTTCATGAATTCCATCCATATGGGAAGAGCCGCTTTTGCGCCTGTTTCCCCTTTTCCGAGTGTTGTAAAATTATCCTGCCCAACCCATGCCCCTGCTGCAATCGATGGCGAGAAGCCGATAAAAAGAGCGTCTCTATAATTGTTTGTAGTGCCGGTTTTCCCGGCAACAGAGCGTTTTAGCACGCTGGCTTTTTTACCGGTGCCTTCCTGAACAACTCCGCATAACATGTTGGTTATTATTGCGGCTCCTGCCCGTGACATGCTTAGCCTTTGCTCGGGTTTTGCCTGCTGGATAATTCTATCTTCCCGGTCAAGGACTTCCATAATTCCAAAAGGTTTGATACTTTCCCCCATGTTTGGGAAAACCGCATAGGCGGAGGTCAGCTCAATTAATGTTGTTTCCGATGTGCCAAGAGCAAGCGACAGGTTCGGAGCAAGGGTTGATTCAATGCCGAGATTATAGCCAAACTCTGCTACTGAAGAAGGGCCAAGAGTTTCCATGAGTCTGACTGCAGGGATGTTTTCGGAAAGGGTAAGAGCCATTCTTAAAGTCATTTCCCCATTATATTTTCCGGAAAAATTTTCCGGCTGCCAGTCTTCTCCATTTTTCCCTCCTTTAAATACTACAGGAGCATCCAGTATTATCCTGTTTTGCGGGAAACCCTGTTCAATTGCATGCGCGTAAACAACCGGTTTGAATGCAGAACCCGGCTGCCTTCTGGCGCTTGTTGCTCTGTTAAAGGGGCTTTCGTCAAAATCTCTGCCCCCTGCCATGGCAAGAATGCCGCCTGACTGGACATTTAACGCAATAAGCGCGCCCTGAGGATTGGTGTCCATTATTCTCTGCTGTTTCATTCTTGTTTCAAGAGCATAGAGTCCGTTTTCAACCGCTTTTTCAGCTGCTTTCTGCAATTCAAACAAAAGAGTTGTATTAACCGTAAGCCCGCCCTTATAAAGCCTTGATGAACCAAGGGTTTCTTCGAGATTTTTTTTTATATATTCCACAAAATATGGGGCTTTGATCTGTTTTTTGTTTTGTTTTCCAAGGCTGACAGGCTCTATGGCAGATTTTTTATAGGCGTCTTCAGTTATCATGCCGGAGTTTGCCATCTGTTTTAAGACAATGTTTCTCCGCTTTACTGCAAGATTTTTGTTAACCAGTGGTGAATATCTGGAAGGCGCTTTGGGCATGGCTGCAATCAGCGCGCATTCAGCAAGGCTTAGATCTTTTACCGGTTTTCCAAAAAAAGTTTGAGCCGCGGATTCCACGCCATAAGCGCCGCTGCCAAAATATATCTGGTTGAGGTATAATCCCAGTATTTCATCCTTTGTATAACGGCGTTCAAGCTGAAAGGCCAGAAATGCTTCCTTGATTTTCCGCATAATTGACTTTTCAGATGTAAGAAATAATGTCTTGGCAAGCTGCTGTGTGATGGTGCTGGCTCCTTCCAGAAACTTTCTTGCCAGGACATCCTTGAGTATCGCCCTTAGAATCCCTTTCAGGTCAACGCCGCTGTGTTTGTAAAAGTTTTTGTCTTCCGTGGCAATTAGAGCTGTCTTAAGATAATGGGGGATAGATTTCAGCGGCACAGGATCTCTTTTTTCGAGATATAGTTCGGCAAGAAGTTCTTTGTCCGCCGAGTATATCCGTGTGACTGCAGAGGGCCTGAATGTTTCAAGGGATTGTATCTGCGGAAGATCGTGTGTAATGGCTAAAAATATGCCGGCAATAATTCCAAAAAGGACGCCGGAGATCAGGATAAGTATAATTGCGATGTGCTTTTTATTTTTCAATTCCAAGCCTTGCCTGCACCCCTTTTTGAAAATAGTGCTTTATCTCTTTCATTTCAGTAACAAGATCCGATTTTTCAATAATTTTTGGGTCAGCATACCTTCCTGTAATAACAAGCTCGATATCTTCCGGCTTTGCGGCAATAATTTCGAGAAGATCCTGAACTTCAAACAGTTTGCATTGTAACGCAACATTTGCTTCGTCTAAAATAACTATATTATAATCACCCGAAGACATAACCTCTTTTACCTTTTCAAGCCCTTTTCGCGCTAACTTGATATCTTCAGGAACCGGTTTGCCTTTGATAAAACAGCCGCGTCCGAACTGTTCAATAGTTATAAAGTCGGAAAACCTTTTTAAAGCATTTATTTCGCTGTATTCTCCTGATTTGATAAATTGACCTATATAAACTTTCAGCCCAGCACCGGCAGCCCTGATTGCAAGCCCCAAGGCCGCCGTGGTTTTCCCCTTTCCGTCACCAGTATAAATTTGAACATATCCTTTCATGGTTTTTTCCTCAATAATATATATTAGCCAGTAGAGTAAGGAGCAGGTTTCCCTGCTCCTCCTCGTCAAACCGGACATGCAGATTTCCCGCATCCGGCTTTCCCTATTGTTTCATATCATCACTATCGCAAGTAGAGCTTCACTTTCACAATTGTATCAGACCTAAATTCTTGTATAGATGTTGATACCATGTTATCCCTTGTGGCGGACGATAGGGACGTTGACTCCGACGTTGTAAATGCTTTACCACTTTGCCACGAGTATAGTTGTTCAGCTTTCTAAATGCCTTTCGTGGATAACCTTTACGAAAGTAGCTCTTCCAACCTGCCAACTGTAAATTGAGAGTATCTACCAACTCTGGAATCGGAACAAAAGAAGTGTGAGGACCTAACAGATCACTGACCTTACCTCGCCGACGTTTACAAGAGGCTTCACTGACAAATAAATTCAAATAGCGCTTATTGCGACCATGTCGACTTTTGTCGTATCGGAAACTATAGCCAAGAAAGTCCAGCCTTGTCCCATTTTCCGACAAATCAAACACCTTGGTTTTCTCACGATTAATGGTTAGCCCAAGCCAATCTTCTACAGTTGCCTCAATCCAATCTGTTACCTGTGATCTCATGTAACGAACCAGTATAACAAAATCATCTGCATACCGTATCAGTTCTGCATTGGCAAATTGTGCTGGGCCATCTTTCATCGAAAACTTCTTGTCCAGCCAATGTAAATATATATTGGCAAGCAATGGAGAAATAACTCCTCCCTGTGGCGTGCCTGTCCTGCTTTGTTTATGTGTTGGGGGATTCTTACCCTCTTGCACCGGAGCTCTTAGCCACATACGGATAAGCTTCAGCACACTCCGATCACTTACACGCATTTCTACGCACTTTATAAGCTTGTCATGAGGTATGCTGTCAAAATATCCTTTAAGATCGGCATCATAAACAGCGGTCTTTCCTCGTTCAAGACCTTGTTTAATTGCGTCAAGGGCTTGGTGAGCATTACGCTTTGGCCGAAATCCATGTGAGCAGTCAAGAAAATCTGCTTCAAATATGGGCTCCAGAATTAACATAGCAGCGGTCTGTACCACTCGATCTCGAATCGTGGGAATTCCCAATGGCCGCTTCCCGCCATTAGCTTTGGGAATCATCACCCGGCATACAGCTTGGGGCTTATAGTTCTTATGCTTTAAATCCTCATGAATTTCAGCAAGAAAGGCCTCTACCCCTTCTGACGAATTCTGTATATCTTCTATACTTATTCCGTCCACCCCAGGTGCGCCCTTGTTAGAAGCCACCTGTTGCCATGCTGCAGCCAGAACGTCTTTCCGGTATATTCGGTCATATAAAGCATAAAACCGAAACCGGGGTTCTTGCTTTGCTTTGATATATAGTTTCTTCCTCAGACTGGAAAGAGGCTCAGGCAGCCCATCAAACCCATAAGGCAATGCCTCAATGATGATGTTTCCACCTTCTTCCGTAGTGGTCTTATGTGACAAGCGGTTCTCTCCTTCTGTTTCTGAAACATACCAATGGTAAGGCTCCTTTGCTCAGCAGACATTACTCCGCTTCTCAGCTCATATGAACCTCTCCGACTTCCAATCAGCAAACATCTGCAGTTATGTCTTCCTGCATAGTCTTTGGGTTACAACCCCTGGCCGATTGGCCATTCCCAGGTTCCTCGATCATTCTTTCACCATGCGCTACCTGCTTTCACCCCGACAGGCCGATTTGCTGCAAACTCTGATTTCTTCACGAATCGTGCTGGTTTCACCATTTCCGGGAGGTTGACCACCTGTGAGTAGTGTAACGAGGCCGATTTCAGTTCACCCTTTCGGATTGTGGCTCATGGTTTCGCTGTCCGGCTTTTGACGACCTTCGCCTCTTTCTAAGAGACCGGCCTCGCTCCCCGCACTTCGTTACCTCCATGCGACAGGCCGCAACTACATGACTAATCAGAAATTATCACGACAAACTCCTTTCAGTTTGTTAGAATGACCAGGCTTATCCTGGCGCACCAGACACACACGGACGAACACAGACTTTTATTATTTTACCCGAAAGCAGCCAAACCATAAATATTGGGTCACATTCCCGGGCATTATTGATATCGACTGGATGAAAAAGTCTTAAAGCGCTGATGCGCAAACCATAAGTAATTTTAAAACGGCTAACGCATTATAAAAATTACGATTATTTGGTCTGTGCCTGTCTGTGTGGGTCTGTGGCCAAATCCACCTTTCTTATCAGATCGTTTGTCGAGCATTTGGTTGAAAGACTGATGCTCACCTTACTGCCTTGCGGG
>JAFDAI010000154.1 GCA_019313905.1 Deltaproteobacteria bacterium
ATGACTGAAGAAGAAGCAAAGAAAAAGCAAGATGAATCAATCATCGCGCAATGTCAAAAATTTTGCCCGCTGATAAAATGCAAATGCCGGACCGATTGCGCGTCATTTTATGAAGGGTTGACACGTGAGATGTATAGAAAGGAAAAGGGTTTTTTCTCTGTCCCCGCATGTTGCTCAAACACGCTCGTTTGCGGTGTAATTCAACTCGACCAGTAACCAAAGGAGAACACAATGAATAACACAGCGATTTACCAAAGGCTTGCACGTCCACCAGAAGCCGCGCTTAGGACTATTGGCGCTGGACGCCTAAAAGGAAAGACAGACATCAACCCACAGTGGCGCTATTTTGCCATGACTAATGAGTTTGGAGTAATCGGCATAGGCTGGAAATTCACGATTGATAAGATGTGGACTGAACAAGGTACAGATGGGCAAGCTTTCGCGTTTGTTAATGTCAGCGTATTTATCAAAGTTGATGGTGAATGGTCCGACGCTATACAAGGAACTGGCGGATCTCAGTTGATTGTGAAAGAGCGCAACGGAATGCATAGTAATGATGAAGCGTACAAGATGGCAACTACGGACGCATTGTCTACAGCGCTCAAGATTATTGGGATTGCTGGTGATGTATACTCGGGAATGCAATCATTTGCTGATAGCAAGTACAGCTATGAGCCACAGGCACAACCCGCGGAATCACAACAGCCTTCACAACAGCAGGTGGGAAAAAGTGCGCTATATGATGAAGCGTGGGCATTGTATGAGCTTAAAAAGGAGGCAATGTCACCAGAACAATGTAACTGGTTCATAGAAGAAGATAAGAAAGGCACGTATAAAGAAATAATTGAAGCATTAAAGGGAGTATAGCATGACACTAAAAGACAAAATGGAAGAGTATCGCGGACTTAAACTGAGGGCTGACCAACTGGAAAAGGAAATCAAGGAGGCGATTGCAGAGAGCGGACAGAGCGCAGTAATCGAAGGCATGGAGGCGGTATACAAATCAGGAACTAAAAAATATGCATACGAGTAATGCGGAAAGGAACACGCTTCACATGTGGTTATTGAGCAGTGCCAAAAGGTAACAACTGACTGGCGCAAGGTATGCAAAGAGGTTTGGTCGCCTTGTATGCGATCCAGAACAGCGCCGCGCTAACTCAGGAACCGCAGTCACAAATATAACGGTGGCAGTAGACCAAGGGTTTGGTGAGCGAAAAAAAACCGCGTTCTGTGATGTGACCGCATTCGGCAAAACGGCGGAGTTTGTAGGAGACTATCTCAGAAAAGGGAGCTTGGTAGCAGTAGAAGGGCAGGTCACCCAAGATAATTGGGAGGACAGGAGCACAGGGCAGAAGCGAAGCAAGATCTGTTTCATCGCCAACCGCGTATCAAACCTAAGCCCAAGGGAGCAAGGCAGCAACCGGCAACAAGGTAACAGCCCGAGCTTCAACCAGCAACAGCAACCAGCACCGCCGCAAAGTGACACACCGCCGCCACCATTCCCAGCGCAGCAGCAACCAACGCAACAGGAATTCGATGTATCAGACGAATCAATAGACGACATACCATTTTAGCATGAGGCATTAATCCACCTGGAGGGGTGGCTGTGCGTGGCAGTATCCACGCTTAATTTTAACCAAAAAGGAGATATTATGGACAAACTAACCGAGTTTATGGAAGTCTACAGAATCAACCAAGCGCAGGCGGCAAAGATGCTTGCCGTTCCAGCGTCATCGGTATCGAAATGGATGCATGATGATCTGCCTCAGTATATCACGCGTATGATTGAGCTTTATCTGCACATGACAGCCTCGCAAAAAACATATATGAAAAAACGTCTGCTGAACCCTTGACAAGTTCATGATATGAATGTACTGTAGAGCAACCAAAGGAGATAATATGAAAGTCAAGCTAGGAGCAGGGTTAACCCGCGACCTGCGTTCGCTATCAGGGTTCTATGACATGTCAATGATGGAGATTGTAAGGCGTGCAAAGCGTGCTTTTGAGAAAGGTAGTGTAAACGCTTATACCACATCTACTACCTCAACTGGTGGCATTCCTGTTACTGTTTCAGATGAATACACGGCGTCTACATGGCGCGGCTTTCTTTCGCACTATGTACAAATTGAAATGAATCGTCTACCTGCGTCGGTAGATGATAAGCTACAACAGGCTAGGCAGGATGCGAATAATATTAGGGCGTCTATACCTGCAATAATAATAGAAGAATAACAAAGGAGACTGAATAATGGGAAAAGAATTGAAGGGTAAACTGACACTATTGTTTGATAGTGACCGTGGGTTGACTATTCAAATTGAGGATAAAAATTCAGGATTGAATATACTGAATGTAAATGTTAAGGATGCTAAAAGCGTGGTGGCTCTGTTGTCACGTCTATCTTCAGTAGAATGTGACATTGAGTTGTATAGCACGGAAAACGCTGGAAAAGTTCTTATTATTGACAAGATGGAATTTAAAGTTGATGATGAAAAATACAATACAAGGGCAGATGAAGCTTTCAAGGAGGCTGTAAAAATTTGCCCTAAGGGGTGGAAGCCTGATAATTATTTTAATTCTCAGAATTCATTCTTCACTAAGGGTGATGAAACTTACGCGCGTTGTACTATCAGAAAGTATGTTGACGCTGATTC
>JAFDAI010000039.1 GCA_019313905.1 Deltaproteobacteria bacterium
GATGTTATCCAGATTGTGATGGGGTGGAAAGATTACCACCTGCATGAAATTACTATCGGTAAAAAACGCTATACGGAATGGCCGGAATATAAAGACGATGGTGCTGAAGACGGCAGATATCACCTGGGTGATCTGATTAAACAAAAAGGCCGTACATTCAATTATGTGTACGACTTTGGTGACAACTGGAGACATGAGATTATTATTGAAGACAGCCGCTATTTCAACCCGGAGCTTCAATCTCACATTGAGTGTCTGGACGGAGCCAGGGCCTGCCCGCCTGAAGATGTCGGCAGTGTTCGGGGATACTATGAGTTCTGTGAAGCACTTAAAGACCCGAATCATGAAGATATGGCGGCATTTTTGACAGCGAGAAGTACGATATCGAAAAGGTGAATTATGAGCTGATGAAATATCTGCGATGGTCACGGGAAAGGATCAGATTTTGGGAGACGGGAGTGTGAACGCGGATGGGAATGCGAGTATTTACAGAATGAAAAGGCGCGATTTCCCGGGAAAAAGAACTCAAGGAGTGTAAATCAATGCCGAAAAGGAAAACACGACGGGATCGGTTTTCCAATTTGACTTGGAACGATATCGAAGAATGGGCCGGTGGGAAAATTACCTCCCGGGGCAAAAATTATCAACAACAGGGGCGCGTTTCCGATCTGGCCGTAACGGAGGACGGCAGCCTGATTGCCTGGGTGGACGGTACTGAGCGCTATGCTACCAGGGTAGACATGGATGAAGACGGCCTGCCGGAGTCGGACTGCACGTGTCCTTACGGATTCGACTGCAAGCACGGGGTGGCCGTGGTGATCGAGTACCTGGAGCGGGTCAAAAAGAATCGGCCCGTTCCCAAGGCAGAGCAGAATGACGATCGCCTGAAATTATTGGAGGATGAGGATTGGGATGATGAATCAGATGATAATGAAAACGCCATGCCCGAGGATATACAACAGGACATTGAGGGCTTTTTAGAGGGAAAGACCAAAGCCCAACTCATCGACCTGATCCACGAGCTTGCAGGGCAGTACCCGGAGATGGCAAAGGAAATATCCGACCGCAAACAGCTGATTTCCGGCAACGCCAAAACGCTGGTTGCTCGCCTGCGTAAAGAGATTCAAGACATCGGCTACGAGCCCGGCTGGCAGAATTACTGGAAGGGTGAGGGCTACACGCCGGACTACTCCGGGATTCGCAAAAAGCTCGAAGATCTGCTCAAGGCGGGACACGCCGATGAGGTGCTGACCCTGGGCCGGGAGCTGGTGACGACCGGCACCCGCCAGGTGGAGGAGAGCCACGACGAGGGCGAAACTGAAATGGAGATTGCCGCCTGTATGCCGGTGATTGTCGATGCGTTGGACCGGTCTTCCCTCGATGTCGCAGACAGGCTTGTCTGGGCTCTGGATGCCGTGCTGGAGGATCAGTTCGAAGTGTGCGAAGCTTTTGCGGAATACCTTCACCGGCAACACACAGAAACAGCCTGGGACGTACTGGCTGACCGTTTGCTGGCGCGTTTAACCAAACTTAAAGAAGGTAGCAGGGGTGCCGATAATTTCAGCAGCATTTTTAAACGTGATCGGCTCAGCAACTGGGCTATTCATGCTCTGGAGCGATCTGGACGGAAAAAAGAGATTATTCCGCTTTGCGAAACCGAGGCCCGCAAGACGGGCAGCTATGACCGTCTGGTCAAACGGCTGGTTGCGGCACGCTGTTATAAAGATGCCGAAAAATGGATAAAACAAGGCCTTCAGGACCTCGGGAAAGAATGGCCCGGGATCACCGCAGGCCTGCGGAATAAACTGCGGGAAATCCGCACTCTCGAAAAAAACTGGCCTGTCGTAGCTGCGATGCAGGTCGAAGAATTCGTGCGTCGCCCTTCACGACAGACCTTCACGGAATGCAAGAAAACCGCAGGTAAGATAAAGGCATGGCCCGACGTGCGCGAATCTTTGTTGTGCTACCTCGAAAAAGGCGAGTTGCCCTGGAAACAAAAGGGCTGGTCCCTTCCGGAGTCCGGCCTGGAACGGCCTGATGCGGATAAGCATAGTCGTTTTCCCCTGATTGGAGATCTGATTGATATCGCTATCCTTGAGAAAAAGCCCGACCAGGTGTTGCACTGGTATGATCAGCGTCCTAAAGATCGCTTTGGGGGGTACGGGGTTGATGGAGGCGTAATTGCCACCGCTATCCAAGACTATGCACCGGATCGGGCGGTAGCCATCTGGAAAGACAAGGCGGAACGACTGATCGCCCAGGTCAAGCCCAGTGCCTACCGGGAGGCGGCAAAATACCTTCGTAAAGCGGGAGTGGTTATGTCCAAACAGAAAAAACAGGCGCAATGGGATCAATACCTGAGGAGCCTGAGGGATGCGCACGCCCGTAAAAGCCGCCTGATAGAAATTCTGGATAGTCTTGACGGAAAACCGATCGTGAAAGAGAGGCGCTGACAATCAAAAATAGTGGCAGCGACTATTTTTCTCTTGTGTTCCTCCACTCCCTAAAAACAGCAGATTATCTGGACTCCTCTCGGACTCGATCCGGGATCTACCGGAGTGACGATTTTTAGCCTTATGCAGAGAGGAGTCTGCCCGCTTTGATGCATTTGTCCCAGAAGTCATTTGCTCCCTTCAGCATCAGGTCTTTGGGAAGATAATCCCGCGCGACGTCGTCGAGGACCTGCGGTGACAGTGTGTCTTTTTCCACAAGTTCTCTTCCGGCGCGGCGTGCGGCCTCTCTTATTTCTTTTATTTGTTCACCGAGAATCTTTTCCAGTGTGAAGATGTAGCTTGACGGTCGTACTACCGCTCCTACAAAACGGGATTGCATGTTGCGGCACATGCGCTCAATGTGATCGATAAGCCCGTCGAAATTGTCTCGTTCATAGAAACCGCATACACTTACCAGGACAACATCAGCGGGACTTCTTCCGTCCCTCGGCGGGTGGCGATAGTGTCCGTCCACAAGTTCAAAATGGGGCTCGACGAGCGGTATCATGCGATCCAGAAATGTCTTTGTCTGTGCGGTCATTCCGTCCACATAAAGCGGTGTTCCTATCACAATACAATCGGCCTGGCGCGCCTTTTCCATAAGCTCAGGCATGTCATCCTTGTGAACGCACACGCCGGGGTTTTTCACCCAGCAGTCGAAGCAACCCAAGCAGTAGTTTATCTTTTTCTTCTGCAGAAAAATCGTTTCTACCTCTGCCCCGGCTTCTCTGGCCCCCTCCAGAAAATCTTCAAGCAGAATATGGGTCATTCCCTTTTTCATGTTTGGACTTCCATTCACCGCGAATATCTTCATCTGTTGTCTCCTTTTGTATATGCCGGGTAGCGAACATCTCACCCGTGTTTTATTTTCATGATTATGATGTACAGGGTAAAGCTGACTCCTATGCCATTTCCCACTATTACCGGGGTCGAGTGTATCAGCAAGCCGTAAATGAGCCACAGGAAAAGGCCGGTTGCCAGCGTCCCGAACGCACCCAGTGACAGGTCGGAAGTCTTCTTCGTGCGATATATTTTGACAACCTGAGGTGTCATGGACACAGCGCATATAAACGCCGCCGAAAATCCGATTATCTCGGCTATACTCATAAATATTCCTTCATGCCTTTTTTTTCGAGGCGTCCCACAATCTTTCGGACATCCTGTGATGCCCCTTTTTTGCAGATAAGGAGTGAATCCTCTGTCTCCACTACGATAAGATCTTTTACTCCGATCAGAGCCACCATCTTTTGAGGACTGTATATGAGAGAATTCGAGGTGTCAAAGGTTATGATATCTCCCCTTGTCGCGTTTCCCATTTCGTCTTTATCCATGACATCCCACAGGGCATCCCAGCTTCCTATATCATTCCATCCGAAATTCCCCTCTACCATGAATACATCGCGTGTGTTTTCCATTACGCCATAATCTATAGAAACCGATTTTATATCCCGATAGACCTCTGAAAGGACATCTTTCTCATGTTCCGTGCCGATGGATTCCTCTATTGTCAGAAGTCCCTCGTACAGCTCTGGGAGCAACCTTTTTATCGCATCTAATATAGCGGATGTCTTCCATATGAACATCCCGCTGTTCCAGAAAAATCCTCCATCTTTGAAAAATGACTCCGCGGTTGCCGGGTCCGGTTTCTCGCGGAACGATCGCACTTCATATATGCTGGTTTCTTCTATGGTATCGGCGATCTTGCCCCTTTCCATGTAGCCATACCCTGTCTCGGGCCATTCAGGTTTTATGCCTATGGTGACGAGACAATCGCTTCTCTTCGCCATTTCGCGCGCGGTAGTGAGTGAGGCGAGGAAGCTTTTTGTGTCCGCGATGAGATGATCGGAGGGAAGCACGAACATAACGGCGTCGGGACTTCTCTTTCTTATGTGTATCGCGGCAAGGCCGATACATGGCGCGGTGTTTCTTCCCACTGGTTCAATCAGTATGTTTTCAGACGGAAGCTGGGGAAGCTGTTCTCTGATTTCATCGGAATGGCTCGCGCCGGTGACAATCAGGACACCGTCTTTTTCCACGAGAGGAGTTACCCTGTCCACTGTGTACTGTATGACACTCTTCTCGCCTGTAATATTCAGCAGGTGCTTCGGCCTCTTCCCTCTGCTCAGTGGCCAGAACCTGGTTCCCTTTCCTCCGGCCATAATTACCGCATACATAACATTCTCCCCGGTTTTGATCCTAAGATTGGCCTGTCTCAACTCTGAGAGCTATAAGTGATTGATTTATATCCATAATAAACAAGATGAGAGAGGCAATTAATGACAGCATACAACCGATAAAAAGAATAATGATCAGCCACACGTCTTCAAGATTCAAGAGTGCCGTAATAAACAGTACAATGATGAGAGTCGCAGTCAGAAGCAAGCTGATCGAAGCAAAAATGATGGCCAATCGAATTAATCTTGCTCTCTTTGATAAGATTGTAAGCTGAATGTTTATCGCTTCACGATCATCACTCGCTGATTCGCGAAGCTCTCGCCAGAGAAATCTTGACCGGTCGACGACTCGACCGAGGCGGTTCGTCATACTGAGCAAAAGAAGGCCTACTCCGGAAATAAGAATCACCGGCCCGATTGCTATCTGAAGGATTGGTACAAATTCACTTATAGAAACATTTGGCATAAATACTCCTTGCTTAAATCTGACGCCATTCTCAGGGGGCGGTGGTATCCGCTATTATTAAAGATGCACTACAAGCTTGATGAACTCGTAAAAAGTCGAAAAATACCATTTTTTGTCATTCCGACGAAAGTCGGAATCCAGTTATTTCAATATGTTCTGGATGCCGGATCAAGCCCGGCATGACGATTTCAAGACTTTTTACGACGCCGTCAAGCTTAAAAGTTCTTCCAATGTTCTGGAAAACAGTTTCGGATTTTCTAATTGCGGGCAATGTCCGACATTTTCTAAAATCCGCAATCTGGAACTGTTTATTGCCTTATGCGCATATTCTGCCATCTGGTAAGGAAAAAGTGTGTCCTCTTTTCCCCAGATAATGTTAACCGGGATGGTTATTTCGTTGAGCAGATTATTCAAGATAATCAAGGGTTTGTTGACGATTGATTCATCGAGATATTTTTCGTCGAAAACATCATACAGGATTTTTTTGTACCAGTCGTGATTATCAATCATTTCCTTAATCAAATATTCTTTTACAAATACCGGCAACTTAATTTGATTAAAGAAAATTCTTTGTCTGAATATTTCATATTCCTGTTCGGAGTTAATCAAAAAAGGGCACTCATCTTTGAGGACCTCTTCATAGAAGGTATTGTAATTATCTAATACAAAGCCGGCGGAGTCGATCAGCGTCAGAGATTTTATTTTTTCCGGGTGCCTCGCAGCAAGATGGGCGCTGATGGCGCCTCCCATGGAATTGCCCGCCAGATGTACTTTCTCTATGTTCAGCGATAACAGAAAACTCTCAAGCCAGAGGATATAATTCGTTATTCCATATTGACGATCATGATGCTTTTCGCTACTGCCGAATCCCAGAAGCTCGGGTATAATAATATTGTAAGTTTTGGATAATGTCTTTGCAGCATAATAGAAGCTTTCTTTCATATCACTGAATCCATGAAGATATAAGATCGTCTCTTTCTTTCCATGCCGAATTTCATCCCAGGGAATATTAACCTCACCTCTGAACAAATGGCTTTTTACACCCAGATTTTTCCCCATGGATTTCAGATATCGATCCATCAATAATTTTCCGATAAATGCTTTAATTTTGAATGTATTCAATAGAACTCCAAGCTCTATTCTACATTTTTTTGAGTAACGAAGATATATAACACAAAGCTTACCGTGAAGTCATTTTCCGGGCGATCCGGTGGAGAGACCGGTTATGTGTCGATTGTCTCCAGTCCCAATAACTTCACCATCGGATCGAAATCTCTGTCGTCATGCAACAATGGCAACTGGTAGTGGATACAGAAAGTTCCAATCATGACGTCTATGGTCTTTCTCACAGTCACGCCTTTCCTTCTCAGAAGCCTATAATTCATCGCACTTTCTAAAGCTAATGTTTGTCCTCCCATTGGCATAAATGGGAGGCGCAAGAGAAGATCCTTTGCAATATTGAACTCCTTATCGCTTTGAAATCCCTGGAGTACTTCCGTCAGGATAAGATCTCCTATTATGACTGGTGTATTTCCGAGTGAAGAATCCAGCCAGTCTGTCTGCGCCGTTTCGTTGCCGTTGAAGTAGTCGATCCATACAGACGAATCAACGAGAATCATTTGTCTAACCTCATCTCGTCGAGACTACCGGTCCATTTGAGTTTTCCTCGAAAGCCCTTGATTTCTTTCTGACCTTTCACTTGAACCAACAATTTTAATCCCTCTTCTATGGTATCCTTTTTTGTTCTCAGCCCGGACACCTTAAGGGCGGATTCCATCAGATTGTCATCAATGACTACATTCGTTCTCATTTCCTGCCTCCTATGTGTATCAATTGTTCATATCATACACATTAATGAGGCTATTGGGAAGACTTATTTTTCGGGAGCGTCCAACGGTGAACCCACTGGCCGTTGCAAAGCGGTTGGCTGGAATGGGTGGTTATGGCAGTCTTTTATTTTGTCCAATGTCGAATGCTGACACCGACTTTTTCACCGGTAGGAGCTAGTTCGTGCCCATCCATAAATGGCTATTTTCCGCAATCTCCGCGTCAGATTCGGATTTTAATCCTCGAAATACTCAATGTATTCCTGTGTTTAAAATCCTTATCTTTCTTGACCTTGCGAAAACTGTCTCATTTCTAGATGGACACTAGTTCGGGATATTCCAGAGGATGTCTCCGGAATTCTCATAACGCTAAGACTCTTCTGGCGGTTCAATTTTCTCTGAGAAGGGGATGGTCAGTTCATACGCCCCCTCTCTGACAACGGCGTGCATGGGAAAGGGCACTTTTTCAAATACCTTGAGCATGGGTTTGTTGTCGGTGAGAACATCCGCCGTAAACCCCTCTATGCCGCGGCTTCTCGCTATTTTTATTAATGTTTCAAGCAGAAATGATCCGATTCCTGAGCCTTGGAATCTTTCATCGACGATAAACGCCACATCCGCGTATGAGCTATCTTTTGAACGCGCGTATCTCCCTTCCGCAATAATGCTTTCGATTCCCGACTCTTTGATGATTCCCACGATTGACATAATATGGCGGTAGTCAACATTTACATATTCCTGCATCGCTGTATGCGGCATGGTTTTTATCGGGCTGAAGTAGCGGTAATAAACTGCCCGGTCGGAGAAGCGATAAAAGAGGTTCCGCATGTCTTCCTCGTCCGACGGCCTTATTACGCGAAAATGGACAGAGACATCTTCCTTGAATACATGTGTACAAGATATATCTGCCGGGTAAAGATGACTGGATTCAGTGAGGTATATCTGGTCGGAATAGAGGATGTTTGCCTCTTTTGCCGCGCGCACCAGTTCCCCGCGGTCGTCCGGGTGCGCTATATCGATCAGCGCGAGCGCGCGTTCACGTGTACTCCTGCCCCTCATTGAAGCCACGCCGTATTCAGTTATGATCAGATCCAGAGATTCCCTGTTTGTGAACTGGTGGGGAAAATCTTCCACTGAGAGCAATATATTGGATTTTCCCTCAAGATTGCGGCTCGGCAGGGCGAAGATGCTCCTGCCACCCTTTGAAAGAGCGGCTCCTGTAAACGCCTCTTGTGCCTCTCCCGGACCGGGGCTTACGTTGCCTTTGCCTATATGGAGGGCGATGTTGCCGGTCAGGTCCACCTTTCTTGCCGGAAGAATGGCGATAAAACGGTTGTTCAGGCCCATGCTGCTGGGATTGCTGACTACGTCTATCCCCTGAAACTCCACGAGGGGATTATGGTTTAGCCACTTCATTAGTTCAGGTGTTCCAATTGCATATGCTACTACGCTTTTATGTCTGAACAGGCCTTTGTTCCTGTTTGTGACGGCACCCGATTTTATGAGATCCATAAGGGCATCCGTTATCATGAAAGACTGGATTCCCAGATTTCGCTTGTGTGCAAGATGTTTGGCAAGCGCTTCAAACAATGGTCCTATGAAGAATGCAACGCAGCTGCCATCTTCCACTATAGAAGCTACGTTTGCCGCAACTTTGTCGAATACATTATCAACAGGCCATCTGGGGAAAAAGATGGGAGGCTCGGTAGAGTGTATGAGATATGCAAAGTCATTTATATGTACAACCGTGTCTCCATGTGTGCATGGTATGTGTTCATTGATTTCACCTACAGCGATGGACGCATGCTCCATAGCATGCCGAGCAACATCTATAGACACTCCGAAACTGCAGAACCCAGCCTCATCCGGGGGGGAAATCTGTATAAATGCTGCGTCAACATCAATAATTCCTGATTTAAACAGCTTGGGAATCTGAGAGTTTCGGCTCGGAATAAGATCCACCCTGCCGGCAGCGACTGCCTCGCTGGCCACCCAGCCGGAGAAAAATGTCTTGAGACGATATTTTCTTGAGTAACGTTCGTCAGCAGGAAGGGCATCTCCCAGGCTCAAAAGTTGGATAAGCTTCAGGTCACGCAGGTTATTCGCATCGGAGGCCATAAGGTGTTTCACCAGTGTGCGCGGTTCAGCAACACCGGTTCCCAGGAAGATATTCATCCCCGGTTTTATCTCATTCAGCACCTTTTCAGGCGACACTACTTTGTCTTTCCATCGGGGTGGAATCGTGTAAGACATGAGGCTTCTACTCCTTGTTCTTTGTTTCTCCGGATTTTTTCCTGGAGCCGCTATACAAATCGTATCTGAGAAGCCTGCATTCGATATTGCTGTTGTAAAAAGGAGTTCTTCTCTTCGTTCTCAGTCCCACATGTTTTGCCAGCTCCATGTTTCCTGTAAATATATATCCGCGGTATCCCGCGCACTTCTGTTTAAAATAATCTCCAATCCTTTTGTATACATCTTCCAGCTCTTCGATTTCCCCCATTCTTTCTCCATACTCAGGGTTCAGGACTATTGCCCCTGTGCCTTCCGGGATCGGTGTATCAGAGAAGTCGCAGACTTCAAAATCAATGAGGTGATTTACACCCGCGGCGGCCGCGTTGCTTTGAGCCGCTTCGATTGCCCGGGGATTTATATCCGTGGCGATAATCTTTCCCGCCGGCGCCTTTTTTATTTTTTCCGCGAGCCCCTTCATCTTTCTCCATTGTGGTCTGTTGAATCCGTTTATGTGCATGAATCCGTGATTATTTCGCATAGCCCCGGGGTCTTTCCCCATGGCTATAAGAGCGGCCTCTATGGCGAGGGTTCCACTTCCACACATGGGATTTATGAAATTTTCTCCGCTTTTCCATCGGGTCGCGAGGATCACGGCAGCCGCGAGGGTCTCCTGCATCGGAGCGGTAAGAGGAACTTTTCTGTATCCTCGTCGGGAGAGCGATTCGCCGGAGGTGTCTATGTAAATACCACACCTTTCCTTTCTCCAGTAGATGAATATTACTGACTGATCTTTCTTAGGGCCGGAGTTGGGTCTGGACCCGGATTTTTTATAAAATCTGTCGGCTATGGCATCCTTGCATTTCAGATTAGCGAACCGGGTATCCTTTATGGATGGGTTATCTACGAAAGAAGTCACGCATACATATCCATTTTCAGGAATGTAGTTTTCCCACGGAATTTTTAATGTTTTCCTGTAAAACTCGTCAGGATTCCGTGCGGTAAAACTTTCAAGAAGGTATAGAACCCTTTGCCCTGTGCGTATGGAAAAATTGAGTCTTAAGGTATCTTCAAGGGTGCCTTCTGTTTCCACCCCGGCGATGAGTTCTGATCGCACGGGGAATCCCAGAGCGATAGCCTCCTCTTTCAAAAAAGGAGCAATCCCCTTTGCGCATGTGATCAGGATAGAGCTTTTCCGTGTAAACAGTGACATTTGTCAGCCTTGTTTTTGGAAACTCCGGATGAGAGGATTTCTGAATTATCTATTCAATGTCGGCAAATTTGTATCCGAAACCCCGTACCGTGAGAACATATTGCGGTCGTGCCATATCTTCTTCTATCTGTGCTCTGAGTCGCTTGATGTGGACATCGACGGTTCTCGGTTCCACAAATGTCTCATCTCCCCACACGTGATACAGCAGTTGATCTCTTGTATAAACCCTTCCCGGACTCAGGGCAAGGAATTTCAAGAGCTTGAACTCGGTGGGACTTAGATCGACTTCTTTATTTTTAACAGTAACCAAATGAGAATCGTAATCTATATGAAGATCTTTATATGCAAACATTTCCTTTTTTGCCACCCCTTTTTGCGGGGTTGATCTTCGTAATACGGCATGCACGCGAGCCAGGAGTTCTCTCACGCTGAAAGGTTTTGTTACATAGTCGTCGGCCCCTACCTCAAGACCCAGGATCTTGTCAATCTCCTCGCCTTTTGCCGTGAGCATGATGACAGGCAGGGAGGCATTTTCAGGATCATTTCTTATCAGTTTGCAAACATCCATTCCCTGAATCCCGGGAAGCATAAGATCCAGGATCACCAGATGAGGCTTCCGGGCTCTAACCTGTCTCAGGGCCTCTTCTCCATCATAAGCTTTTACGACGGTAAACCCGTCTTTTTCAAGGTTATAGGAGATCAAATCCACAAGGTCTTTTTCGTCATCTACAACCAGTATTTTCTCAGGCATGACCATACGATCTTTCTTGTCCGTATCGAGTTTTCTCAAGCTGTCAAATCTTCCTGAAAAGCGGGAAAGATCAGAGAGACTGTGGTTCCCTTCCCGAGTTGACTCTCGATTTCTATTCTGCCGTTGTGGGCCGCCATCAGGTGCTTGACGATCGACAACCCCAGACCTGTTCCTCCCAATTCTCTTGACCGGGTTTTGTCCACCCGGTAGAAGCGCTCTCCCAGTCTGGAAATTTCACCTTTGGGGATGCCGATTCCGGTATCGCTGATTTTGATATGGATATTGCTATCCTTTCCGTCAATGGCCTCTATTAAAATCTTTCCCGCATCGGGCGTAAATTTTACGGCGTTGTCAAGAACATTTAGCAATATCTGGTGCAACCTGTCTCTATCGCCCCATATTGGCGGAAGGTTATCCGGTATCTCTTTTTCTATGTCAAGTCTTTTCTCAGATGCCCTTGTCTCAATAACGGGCAGGATGCTTTCGATTACACCATCGAGGTAGACACTTTCAAAGGAAAAATTCATTTCTCCAAGCTCGGCGTCGGAGATTACAAATAAATCATCCACCAGGCGGTTGAGACGCCCGGCGTGCTTGTGAATAATTTGCAGGAATTTTTTTGCCGTCTCCTTTTCATCAATGGCCCCTTCCTCCAGGGTTTCAATGAAACCGAGGATGGCTGTCAACGGAGTTTTTATCTCATGGGTCACATTCGCCACAAAATCGGCACGAGCCTCCTCCAATCTTTTAAGGCGGGTTACATCGTGCAATACAATTGTCGTTTTCTCCTCATCCTCCGGGAGCCCGTGAACCGGTGAGATAGTAACATCCAGCACGGTATGATCCTCTTCTCCCAGAACGATTTCCCGTGAGACGGGTGCGCCTGTTTCCTTGAAACGGTCAAGGGCTTTTTGCAGTTCTATATTTCTGAACGCCTCAAGGGGTGTCCTGCCTGCAATATCACGGAAACCGGTCTTGAAAATCTTTCCGGATGTATCATTTGTCGCTTCTATCCTGCCATCGTTGTCTAATACCAGTATGCCATCTTCCATGCTGGCAAAAACCGATTCCAGTTTGCCCTTTTCTTCATTAGCTGACCGGATTCTTTCCTTAAGTTCCATTACCATGTAATTGATGTTTCTGGCCAGTCGTCCCGTCTCATCGCTTGAACTTATCATAAGATTTCCCGGATCTTCCCCTTCTCGCAACCGTTCGGTGAACTGCTCCATCTCATGGATGGGTGATGTTAATCTGGATGTAAACACAAAGGCGATCAGAAACGACAGAATTCCGACAATAAGAAACGATTGTAAAATCAGCACATTAATTTCTCTTACATAGTGTCTAACCTCGGCAAGAGGACGTGCCAGTCGTATGTATCCTGTTATTCCGGAAGCATCCTTAACAGGTAACGCGACATATAATGTATTCATTCCGAGGGTTTTGCTGAAACGCATCGATCTGCCTTTACCCTTTACCCTTGCCTCCTGGATCTCCGGCCGGTTCAGATGATTGTCCATTCCGGAGGCTTGTCCGTCTGAGTCTGCGAGCACAACACCTTTCGAATCTATCAGGGTAATACGGGCATCTGATATCCCGGATAAGCTGTTAATTTCGGGAATGATTTCTGATTGAGAAGGATGGATGTTTATCATTTGAACATAGGACGTAAGCTCTGTTTCAATCCTTTCCATCAGCCTGGATTTTATCTGCCCGGTGGCATAGAATCCTACAACCACCATCGCGATCAGTGTAATAACGAGATATGTTCCAAAAACTTTATAAAACAGACTGTTTTTCATATGTTTACCTGATAAATCCACCTTGTATAAACAGGCTCGTTTATTTTTCAGAATCCTTGGCAGGGCTCTGGTGCCTTACATTCTTTCCCGTAACCATGTAAATCACCATTTTTGCGATACTTTCCGCGTGGTCTGAAATCCTTTCCAGGTTCTTTGATATTTGTGTGATTAGAAGGGATCTATGAATTGTTTTGGGGTCTTCCATCATGAACGTAAGAAGTTCCCTGAATATCTGTTCATTGAGATTGTCTACTTCCTCGTCTTTCTCTCTCACCGCGTCGGCCAGTTCACGGTCCTCTTTGATCAGAGCGTCAAGACTTTTCCTGACCATTTCCCGTGTAATGTCAGCCATCCGTGGGAGGTCGACATAAGGTTTCACAGGGGGGACTTCATTCAGAGTTACCGCTCTCCTGGCAATGTTGACTGCCATGTCTCCAATTCTTTCCAGGTGACCATTGACCTTGATGGCGGTGGTGATAAATCTGAGGTCTTTCGCAGCGGGCTGTCTTAATGCCAGAAGACGAATGCATTTTTCCTCAATCTTCTCGTCAAGTTCATTGATCTGGTTATCGGCAGCAACAACATTGCGTGCCAGGTCCGAATCTCTTTCCAGGAGGGATTGCATGGCGTATTGTATTGCCTGTTCCACGAGGGCTCCTTCATAGAGAAGGTTTTCCTTGATATCCTGCAATTCCTTTTCATATTGGATGCTTGTATGTGATTTTTCTGCCATATCTTTTTCCTCTATTGATGGCTTTGTAAAAAGTCCAACTTCTGCGTTCCGCTGCATCCTTCGTCACTGCGACGTACCGTATGTACGCCTCACTCCTCATGATTTGCGCGCCTTGAATTTGAAGCTTTTGACTTTGCCATCTGATTTTGACTTTTTACAAAGCCATCATTGTTTCTTAGCCGAATCTTCCGGTAATATAATCTTCAGTTTGACTGACCTCCGGATTTGTAAAGAGCTTTTCCGTAGGATTATACTCTATAAGTTTTCCAAGGTAAAAGAATCCTGTGTAATCCGAGATCCGGGCAGCTTGCTGCATATTGTGGGTCACGATGATTATGGTATAATCTTTTTTCAGCTCCTCGATCAACTCCTCTATTTTTGCTGTCGAAATCGGGTCCAGCGCCGAGGTAGGTTCATCCATCAAAAGAATTTCCGGCTTCATGGCAAGTGCCCGGGCGATGCAGAGTCTCTGCTGCTGACCGCCCGAAAGCATCATGGCGGACTGTCCCAGGATATCTTTTGCCTCATTCCACAGAGAGGCCTGCTTCAAACTCTGCTCAGCCAGTGCTTCAAGTGTGCTCTTATCCTTTGTACCCGAGAGCCGTGGCCCGTAGATAATGTTGTTAAAAATCGATTTTGGAAAGGGATTCGGTTTTTGGAATACCATGCCGATTCTTCTTCGTATATCAACCGGGTCGATGCCCGGATCATAAATATTTTTCCCCTCGAATATAACCTTGCCCTCGACCCGTGTTCCATCGATAAGATCATTCATCCGGTTGAGTAATCTCAGGAGAGTCGATTTGCCGCATCCCGACGGACCAATGAGTGCGGTCACCTTATTTTGCTCAAAGGCCATAGTCACATCTGTCAGCGCTTTGAAATCACCGTAATAAAAGTTTATATCTTTTGTCTCTATGATGTTATTATTCTGCACTGCTACCACCTTTTTCTTTTCCTGATATAACTTCTTATGACAATTGCAATCAAGTCAATACTGAGAACGAACCCCACAAGAACAAGCACGGTTCCGTATTGTATCTGCCTCGTTTCTTCTATGTTTGTTCCGGCGGTTGCCAGGACATACACGTGATACGGGAGTGCCATTACCTCATCGAAGATTGACGTGGGAAGTTTTGCCGTAAAAAACGCGGCGGCCGTAAACATGATAGGCGCTGTTTCACCCGCGGCCCGGCCAATTCCGAGAATCGATCCGGTAAGAATGCCCGGTAGTGCGTTGGGTAATACAACCCGCAGGATCGTGTGCCATTTCGATACGCCAAGCCCGAGAGACGCCTCCCGAAACGTTTGCGGCACTGCTTTCAACGCCTCCTCCGACGCCCCGATAATCGTGGGAAGAATAAGAAAGCCGAGAGTCAGCGCACCCGAAAGGATGCACGATCCAAAATGCAGAAACACCACGAAAAGCCCCAGACCGAACAGACCGAATACAATGGATGGAACTCCTGCCAGGCAGTTGACTCCAATGCGTATTATTCTTATTACCGGTCCCTCTTTCGCATATTCACTCAAGTATATGGCCGACGCGATACCGAGGGGCAGCGCAATGATAATAGCGCCGGCAGTTAAATAAAAGGTCCCCAGAATCGCCGGCATTATTCCCCCCTTCGTCATCGAATCCCGCGGGGGTTGTGTCAGGAACTCCCAGCTGATCGCGCCAATCCCATTTACAAATATATAGATCAGAAATCCGCCGATTGCGACCGCTATAATCAATGCACACAATCGTGAAATAAAGAAAAACAGATGCTGTTTGAAATAACGCCACTTCATAATGTTGCGGAACCAACTTCCTTGAATTTGTGTGATACATAATCGGCAATCAGGTTAAACCCCAGCGTGAGGAAGAAAAGCACAATTCCTGTCGCAAACAGGGCGTGGTAATGTTCGCTTCTGAACGGTGCTTCTCCCATTTCCGCGGCTATACTTGCCGGCATCGGCCTGACGGAATCAAAAATGCTTTCAGGAATGGCTGCCGCTCCACCGGCAACCATAAGCACCACCATTGTTTCACCGATAGCCCGGGCCATGCCCAGTATCACCGCCGTTGATATGCCTGACAATGCCGCCGGAACGATGACTCTCGTAATTGTTTCGAACCGTGTTGCTCCGAGCGCATATGACGCTTCCTTAAACTCCTGCGACACCGAATAGAGCGCGTCTTCCGAGATGCTTGATATTGTTGGAACTGCCATAAGCGCCAGTAAAAGTGAGGCATTTACGATATTTAATCCGGTGGGCAGGTCGAAGGTCTCCTGCATCCACGGCGCAAGCACGGTCATTCCGAAGAACCCCAACACAACCGATGGCAGGCCGGCAAGCAGTTCAACGACCGGTTTAAATATCTCTTTTATCAGGGGAGGCGCGATTTCCGCGATATAGATCGCCGAAAGAACACCCAGTGGGACCGCCAGCACCGATGCGAATATTGTTACCACAAAAGAACCGACAATCAGTGCCCCGATTCCAAAGTCAGGGGGATCATATGTCGGGTACCATTCTATACCGAAGAGGAAATCTTTGATCGATACGACATTAAATATGGGTATTCCTTCTGAAAACAGGAATACGATAATAAGTGCAAGAATAATAATTGATACAAGCGCAAAAAACAGAAAAACATTTTTTATTATAATCTCTTTTAATCTTCTCGACATGCAATATTCCCGGAAAATTATGAATTATGATTGAGAAGAGGAGCCGTACATTTTATACGACCCCTCATCTTATAGAACTGCCCCTATTTTAATCTCAGTAAAGGGGTACATATCCTTCTTTCTTAATGATGTCCTGCCCGGTCTTGCTTAATATAAAGTTGATAAAATCAGATACGGTTCCCTTCGGCCACCCTTTGGTGAACATGAAAAGCGGTCTCGATACGGGGTATTTTCCGGAAAGGGCGTTTGCCATTGTTGCCTCAATTCCGTTCACATCGATTGCTTTCAGACTCTTATTTAAATAACCGAGTCCAATATATCCTATGGCGTATTTATTTTTCGAAACTGACTGGACTACGGCACCGTTTGACGCCTGAAGCTGTGCCCTCGGGGTTACCTTTGCCTTATGAAGGACTTTTTTCTCCCATACTTCATAGGTACCCGAACTGGTATCTCTGGATACAACTACAATTTTCAGATTGTTTCCACCGACTTCCTTCCAGTTTTTGATTTTTCCCTGATAAATCAAGCTTAATTGTTCAATGGTCAGGTTGTTCACAGGGTTGTCTTTATGAACGATCGGAATAATCGCGTCCATGGCGACACGGTGAGGTACAGGATACACACCTTTTTCGTTAGCCAGCTTTATTTCCTTGGGTTTGATGAATCGGGACGTATTGCCGATGTCGGTTGTACCATCTATCAGTGCCTTGATACCGTTACCGGAACCACCACCGGAAATCGAGATATTGACACTAGGATGAGACTTCATATACATTTCGGCAGAAGCTTGGGCTACCGGAAGAACTGTGGTAGAACCCTTGATTACGATGGTATTGCCCGCGAAAACAGAACCGGCGCACAGAAAACTCAAACACATTAGACAGGGTAACAGAACTTTCAACATTTTCTTCATTGTTATTTTCCTCCTAGTTTCTTTGTTTTGCGGGTAATAATACAATATATATATTACAATTTTATTGCAGGGCGGTTACGGTTTGATTAAATAATGATCACCCAGAAATGAAATAGAGACAATATTCAGTGTTCTGTAGAAGGGAGATAAAAAATGAAGACCATTGATCTAAGGAGTGATACAGTCACGCTTCCGACTCCGGCCATGCGTGACGCGATATATAATGCTGATTTTGGTGATGATGTATACGGAGAGGATCCCTCGACGAATCGTCTTGAGAAAATGGCGGCAGAAATGGTGGGGAAAGAGGACGCGATGCTGGTTCCCAGTGGGACAATGGGAAACCTGATATCTCTCCTTGTCCACTGCAGACGCGGCGATGAGATTGTTCTTGGTGACCAGGCTCATATTTTCTATTATGAGGTCGGTGGCATGTCGGCCCTGGGAGGCATTGTCCCTCATACAGTTACGAATCAACGTGACGGTACGATGCGCCTTGAAGATATCGAAGCGGCAATCCGCGGCGATAATATACACTATCCCCGTACCCGTCTGATCTGTCTTGAAAATACCCACAACCGCTGCAATGGTATGCCGGTAACGGTGGAGTATACCGATTCTGTGAGAGAGCTCGCCAACCGATATGGCCTTGGAATACACCTCGATGGCGCGCGTATATTCAATGCCGCTGTTGCTCTCGGGGTGCCTGTTACGGATCTGACCCGCGGTGCTGATTCGGTAAGCCTCTGCCTGTCGAAAGGCCTGTCGGCGCCAGTGGGCTCAATTGTCTGTTCTTCCTGTGAGTTTATCGCTGAAGCACGCCGGGTCAGAAAGGTCCTGGGGGGAGGTATGCGTCAGACAGGCATTATAGCGGCCGCGGGTATTGTGGCGCTTGACGAAATGACGAAGCACCTTGCGGATGACCACGCGAATGCACGCCGTCTTGCCGGGGGAATTGCAGGCATTCCCGGATTAAAGGTGGATCTCGAAAATGTGCGCACCAATATCGTTTTTTTTCACCTTGAGAATGATGGTTTGACCGAAGATGATTTCATGGCTCGACTTGAGGCAAGAGGAGTAAAACTTCTCCATCTGGGGTCTTTCCAGTTCAGGATGGTCACTCATCACGAAATCACTGCGCAAGACATTGATCCTCAGCGATCCTGTTCATCGCGGTTTCAACATTCTCATAACTGTTGAAAGCGCTGAGACGGATATATCCCTCACCGCACGCGCCGAAACCGCTGCCGGGAGTACATACAACAGCGGCCTTATCAAGAAGGATGTCAAAAAATTCCCAGGAATCCATCCCCGTTTTGACCCAGATGTAGGGTGAATTTTCACCTCCGGCACAGGTATAGCCCATCTCCGTCATTTTTTTGAGGATCAGTGAGGCATTCTTCAGGTAATAATTTGTCAGTTCACTCACCTGCTTCTTACCCTCATCTGAATAGACGGCCTGCGCAGCGCGTTGAACCGGATAGGAAACGCCGTTGAATTTTGTGGTGTGCCTGCGGTTCCAGAGGGAATGCAGATCATATTTATTCATCTGCGAGTCGCAGGCGACGCATGATTTCGGCACTACGGTGTACGCGCATCGCGTCCCCGTGAATCCCGCGGTCTTTGAGAAACTCCGAAACTCAATCGCCACTTCTCTGGCGCCTTCGATTTCGTAGATGCTTTTTGGTATGGGTTCATCACGGATAAAGGCCACATAGGCAGCATCGTACAGTATCAATGCTCTGTTCTCTTTCGCGTATTCGACCCACTGCGAGAGTTGTTTCCTCGTTGCGGTGGCACCCGTGGGATTGTTGGGGAAGCAAAGGTAGATCAGGTCAACATGCTCATCCGGAATCGTCGGGACATAACCATTTGCCTCAGTGGCTTCGAGGTAAACTAATCCCTCATATCGCCCGTTATTCCAGGGACCGGTTCTGCCCGCCATGACGTTTGTGTCAACGTACACAGGATACACCGGATCAGGTACGGCAATCTTCAGATCGGGAGATAGAATTTCCAGGATGTTTCCGGTATCACATTTTGCTCCGTCACTTACAAACACTTCATCCGGATTGATATTCGCCCCGAATGCCTGAAAATCATTCTTCGCGATGGCGTCGCGCAGGAACTCATACCCCTGTTCAGGGCCATAGCCGCGGAAGGTGCTGTCGATTGACATCTCATCGATGGCCCTGTGAAGGGCATCTATGCATGCCCCTGGCAGGGCGCGCGTCACATCACCAATCCCAAGTCTGATTATCTCTTTGCCGGGGTTCGAATCGGCAAAGATTTTTACACGCTTTGCGATGTCCGAAAAAAGGTAGGATGACTGGAGCTTCAGGTAATTTTCATTTATTTTTATCATGTTATGTCCCTTGTTGATGCATTTGTAAAAAGTCAAGATTGATGCCTTCGTAAAAAGTCATAAACCGGGTCATTGCGAGAAGCGCAGCTACGAAGCAATCTAATAAATACAGGTAGTTATAATGAACGAGATTGCTTCGCTCCGCTCGCAATGACATCTTTTTCGACTTCTTACAAAGCCATCTTTGTTGATAGTTTCTTTATTCTGTCGATGACAGGTTCGATCCCCGGTATCAACTCATCAAAAACCTCCTGCACGCTTTTGATTTCCTTTATCATACCTGAGATTTGCCCGCTCATCACCGAGCCATCTGTTACATTACCATCTATGGATGCCATATATGTCCTGTCCGGGCCTATTATGTCAAGTATGTCCTCGGGAGAGGCCCCGGAAGCCTCCGCGTCCAGGATTTCCTGAGAGAGCTTATTTTTTATCACCCTCACTGGGTCGTTTAATCTTCTGCCGGTAATAGTGGTATCCGTGTCCATGGTATTGATGATGGCCTGCTTGAAGTTTTCATGCACAGGGGATTCCTTTGTTACAACGAACCTCGTGCCCATCTGGATACCCTCCGCGCCCAGGGCAAACGCGGCGACCATGCCCCTCGCGTCTGCAATGCCACCTGCCGCGATAACCGGTATATCAACAGCATCGACTACCTGCGGGATCAGGGCAAAGGTTGTAATCTCATCTCTTCCGTCATGTCCTCCTGCCTCAAAGCCCTCGGCAACTACCATATGATATCCCAGATCCCTGGCTTTTTGTGCCATCTTTACATTTGCTATTACATGTATTGCGACAACCCCTGCAGATTCGAGCATTTTATATATCTTTGCGGGGTTTCCGGCGGAGGTGACGACTACCTTTACCCCCCTGTCCAGTGCCGCTCCTATCATAGCCTCATAATCGGATCTTATCAGAGGAAAACTTATGCCGAATGGCTTATCTGTCATTGAGTGAAGTTTGTCCAGTTCCTCGTTAAGGATCTTTATGTCCATGGCCCCTATACCCATGACACCTAGTCCTCCGGCATTGGATACGGCAGACGTAAGTTCCGCGTTTGATACCCATACCATACCTCCCTTTATAACAGGATATTTTATGCCCAAGATTCTGGTTACTCTGGTCTCTATCATTTCAATGCCCCTTTATCCGGATTGATTCGGTGTATATTATTTCCAGATTTTTTGTTAACTTTTCCTGTATTGTCAACTTTTCCTATTGTCAGATTATGCTGAAGTGTTATAATAACCTTCAAGCGTTATTTTTTCTTTTTGGTTTGTAATATCAGTATAACCTTAGAACGAGATCGTAATTTAATCAATCTTTAAGTTCCGCAGGTTTTGAATGTTAATCAATAAGGCAACCCAACAGCTGATAACAGCCGATTTTGAATCGGCTGCCCGGGGACCCCTTATTTTATAATTGAACTTTGTTCAGTGAAAGGAGATTGATCGTATGGACATGCTATCCGGAAACGAGCTTAAAGCTTTAATGCAGAAACAGATAGGAATATGTGTTTCCATCTATATGCCCACGATTAGAAAGGGAACTGAAACACAGCAGAATCAGATACGATACAAAAACCTGCTTCGTGATGCCGAAGGCCAGCTGTCTTCAAGCGAGTTGCGCCCATCAGAGATAAAGGATATGCTCGCGCCTGCGCAGGAATTGTCAGGCAATACACCCTTCTGGCGCAATCAGAGCGATGGGTTTGCCTTGTTCCTGTCACCTGATTCATTCAAATATTACCGCATGCCGCAAAGCTTTAAGGAGTTGATTGTTGTAACTGACCGCTTCCACATTAAACCACTTATACCGACATTAGCTTCTGATACGGAATTTTACATCCTGGCGATAAGCCAGAAAAATGTAAGATTGTTAAAGTGTTCACTGCAACATACAGAAGAGATGGATCTTGAGGGTGTCCCGGAAAATCTTGCCGAGGCGCTGAATCTTGATGATTTTGAAAAACGTATCCAGCGCCATACAGGTACCGAAGATATGAAGGCAAATATTCTCCAGTATTTCCAGCAGGTTGACAAAGGTCTGCGCGAACTTCTGAGAGACAAGAAGGCGCCTCTTATATTCGCGGGCGTGGATTATCTTTTTCCCATATACAGAGAGGCCAACACTTATCCCCATCTTATAGACAGGGGAATGTCCGGTAATCCGGAAGGGTCGAATGCGGACATGTTGCTCGATTCGGCACGACCCGTTGTGGGAACTCTTCTCAAGGCAAAAAGAGCCGATGCCCTGTCACAGTACAGACAGGACGCCGGAACAGGGCTCACCTCCAGCAACGTCAGGGAAGTTGTTCGAGCGGCCTGCCACGGACGCGTCGGCATACTTTTCGTTTCGGTTGGTGTGCAGCAGTGGGGAACATTCGATGCCGTCACGGATGAAGTCATCCTGGACAAAGATGCCAACTCCACCAATGAAGACCTGCTCGATCTGGCTGCCATACAAACCATAATAAATGGTGGAACCGTATACGCCATGGATCACGGAGAAATGCCGGACGCTTCGTCGCTTGCCGCCATCTTCCGCTATTGATAAGGACGGGCCGATATAACCTTGACATGGTTTTTCAAAAATAATATAGCCTGAGACCTGTTGGATATGTGAACTGTGCCTGGGTGGCGGAATTGGTAGACGCAAGGGACTTAAAATCCCTCGATGCTTAGCATTGTGAGAGTTCGATTCTCTCCCCAGGCACCAGATAAATTAAGGGGTTAGCCAGAATAGGTTAGCCCCTTTTTATTTAGTGAATTTTTAATTGCTACCCTTCGGTAGTTTTTTACCCGTTTTAGTGTTCATATCTCACATTCCACCTCTCGTTTTTCCGCTTCACGTGACGGGGGACATAAATTTCCAGAAAAAATTGCGGGTGAAAATAGCAAAGATTTTAGACCTTTTCCTGTTTAGGATATAGCTTCCTGTAAGCGTTAGATCTGATTTTACTGAAGATACACAAGACTTCAATTGGTAATCATCTCTACGCTGACCCTAAATATTCCCGGGATGCCTGCATTCAGTCATGACGTCTCATGTACAATGAACGTGCAGGAGATGTCTGTTCAAATTATGCCTGAAAATGCCATTGTGCAGATGAAACGGCCGAAAACCTGACACATTTCCTCTATGATCATCGGTGCCCATACCATATGTTGCGGCCATTATCCCATTGACTCCCGAGGCCGTTTTTTTTATACTCCCTTCACGAAAAAGGAAGTTTTTATCAGAAGTAGATTATTAACCCAGATTGTAAACCCAGATTGTAAACCATATTTAATTATTTGATTAATTAAAGGAGGAGAGAATACTATGGAAAAGAAAGAAGCGCGCCGTACCGGAAAAGAAAGAAGATCAGGGGAAGACCGCAGGCAATTTAATGATCCAAATTATAAAGGACCCGAACGCAGAAGTTGCGAGGACAGAAGAACCGGCAAAGACAAAAGAAAATCCGAATAAAAACTTTTAATTTAGCAGGACTTTGTCCTTTGCCCTTTTGATAACAGTTGGTAATGAAACTTTGTGCTCATATTTGTCAAAGATTTGGTCTCTGGTATAGCTGTAATTATAAGACTTAACAGGCCGTTGCTTGTCTTCAATGAGACTCTTCTCAATATCAAGCTCCCTGATAATATTTCGCTCAATGGTTTCTGGTATCTTCCTGCCTTTGTTGTTTCTTACAATATGAATCGAGAACCCTTCAGGATCTTCACGATATTCTGAAGTTCCCCCAAAGTGATGGACACACCGAAAAGTTAGAGATAAAGAAAGAAGGACTTGGAGGTGTGCAATGGAAAACAAGAGAGAACGAAGAACGTTTGACAAAGAATTC
>JAFDAI010000040.1 GCA_019313905.1 Deltaproteobacteria bacterium
AATACCGATCGAAACAATCGTCAAACCAATGTCGATTGGCAGTTTAGAACAGATGATGCTCGCATAAAACTGAAACGGCTTTATCCGAAATCTTAGAATATACACTGTACTAGTTGAGTCATCATTATAACCGTTTTTCTCGCACCATTGAAGAGGGACATCCATTAAAACAAGGATTGAAACCTTCAACGCCACCCTTTAATGACCAGTCAAACTCCCATTGAAGAGGGACATCCATTAAAACAAGGATTGAAACTGTAAAATCCGCTAAAATAGATGGCAAGAAAATTAAATTGAAGAGGGACATCCATTAAAACAAGGATTGAAACAAAAGTACGCAAAGAGGCGTGAGGTAGACGGGGAGAATTGAAGAGGGACATCCATTAAAACAAGGATTGAAACCCGTGTAATTCGAGTAGTGTTTCCAGGGGTATCATATTGAAGAGGGACATCCACTAAAACAAGGATTGAAACGTTTTTCCAAAAAAGGTAGAAACCCCGTCTGTACAATTGAAGAGGGACATCCACTAAAACAAGGATTGAAACATAATGCCCCGGCTCGACTCAGTCCCTTGACCTTGATTGAAGAGGGACATCCACTAAAACAAGGATTGAAACGTGAGGCCGGGGGTAGAATGTTGCGAGTGTTTTGGATTGAAGAGGGACATCCACTAAAACAAGGATTGAAACTCTTCTTCAAGAACTTTAGCTATATTGGACATCTCAAGCATTGAAGAGGGACATCCACTAAAACAAGGATTGAAACTTTATTATCTGCGACTGCACCGCCATCATTACATCATTGAAGAGGGACATCCACTAAAACAAGGATTGAAACCAGAAGATGCCGGGCAACTGGTCAACACCAGATCAATTGAAGAGGGACATCCATTAAAACAAGGATTGAAACTCCATATCGTTGTGATAAATGTTAATGGTCGGAGCAATTGTCCCTCTCGAGGACAGTCCACTATTTTCAGAACGGGGACAAGTCCCCTAAACAATGATATTAGCCCTTAAAGAAACTGTTTTCCATAAGTTAACAACTTGTCTTTGTTGACCTCCGGTCATAAATCTGGTAGAAGAACCTCCTTTAACGCTGAGTCTGTTGTTTCTTCTATTTTCAGAAAAAATGCGAGGCAACCTGCATGGCAGAACACGCGGCTTTCAGATCGCCCGGTTATACAGATCCACTGAATATATGTCTTCTGACCTACAGGGGCAATCCTACATGCGGAGGGCAGGGGGTTTACATCGATTATCTCAGCAGGGCCTTGACGGAGCTGGGACACAGGGTGGATGTCATGTCAGGTCCTCCCTATCCCGAACTGGCCGATGGCATAGGACTCCATAAATTGCCGAACCTTGATCTGTATAATCCCGATCACCTCTTCAAACCGGCGAGACTGGGCGATCTGGCCTCACCAATCAACCAGATGGAACTTCTCAGCATGTCCTCGGGTGGTTTCCCGGAGCCATTTACATTCGGCTTGAGAACCTATAACTACTTCAGAAAAAAGATGCCGCGCTATGACATTGTGCATGACAATCAATCTCTTTCGTATGGCATACTGGGTCTTGGGCGCCTCGGTTTTCCCACTGTGGCAACCATCCATCACCCGATCACCGTTGACAAAAATGTGGAAGTCGAGTCCGCCGGTTCCCTGCTAAGAAAACTCATGACAAGAAGGTGGTATTCTTTCCTCGGTATGCAAAAGAGGGTTTCACGCCGTCTTTCTCATATTATTACCGTCTCGGAGTGTTCAAAGAAGGATATCAGCAGGGATTTCAAGACATCAGGCCACAAATTCAGAGTCGTTCCGAATGGAATCAATACAGACTTCTTTTACCCTCTCCCTCACGTAAAACGTTCAGAAGACCAGATACTTGTAACTAACAGCGCGGATACTCCCCTGAAGGGGTTGAAATATCTTCTTGAAGCGGTCGCGTCAATAAGGAAGAAGAGGAATATCAGGCTTACAGTTATAGGCAAGCCGAAAAAAAACGGAGTCATAGAGGGTCTTGTCAGGAAGCTGGACATAGGAAGATGTGTCAGGTTCACGGGGCGCATCGAGTATGAAGATTTTGCCCACTATTATGCCAGGGCTGCCATAGCTGTTATTCCATCCCTGTATGAAGGTTTCGGGATGCCGGCCGGCGAGGCCATGGCCTGTGGCGTGCCGGTTATAAGCACCGTGGGAGGCGCCCTGCCGGAGGTTGTGGGCGACGCGGGTATCCTCGTGCCGACCGCGGACAGCAAGGCACTGGAGCATGCAATTGTATCGCTTCTGGATGATCCGGACAGACGTCACCGGCTTGGAATGGCGGGCCTCGAACGCGTGAAAAGTTCCTTTACCTGGAAACACGCGGCACAGAAAACTGTTGATGTATATCGGGAAGCAATTGATGCTAACCGCTGATTTTCAAATATTAAACATAAAACCGGGGGATCGTGTTCTTGATGTCGGATGCGGTACCGGGCGCCATGCCTGTGAGGTATTCAGGACCCTGGGCGCGGATGTTGTGGGCATCGATCTGAACATGGATGACCTGCGCAAGGCCGCGCTTACCCTGTACCTTATGGATGGCATCGGCGATGGTTCATGGCTGATATCAAGGGCCGATGCCACGAAGCTGCCCTTCAGGGACAGCTCATTTGATGTGGTTATCTGTTCGGAGGTCCTTGAACATATTCCCGGGAACAGGGCGGCTATCGCCGAACTTGTAAGGGTTCTGAAGCCGGGTAAGAACCTCGTTGTAAGTGTGCCGAGATTTCTACCGGAGCGTATATGCTGGGCGCTTTCATCAGATTATCACAACGAGCCGGGCGGGCATATACGTATATACAGGAAACGGGAGTTGCTTTCACTGCTGGAAGATGCAGGCACAAAGTGCTGGTCTGTTCGTTATAAACACGCCCTGCACGCGCCGTACTGGTGGTTGAAATGCATTGTCGGCCACAATAATGACAGTTCACGATCTGTGAATCTTTACAGAAAATTTCTTGAATGGGACATTATCAAACATCCGCCCCTGACCAGAACGCTGGATAAGATGTTAAATCCCCTGATAGCTAAAAGCATAGTTTTCTATCTCAGAAAAGGATAACAAATATGGAGCCTGACATTTCAAGAAGCATAGAGGGGCAATCTGTCAATTGTGAGGAGATGGGGGCATTTATCGCCGGATTGCAAAAGGAAAACGGAGAGATCCCGTGGTCGGAAGGAGGAAAAACTGATCCATGGGACCACGTTGAAAGCGCTATGGGACTTGGCGTAGCCGGATATCTCAGAGAGGCCGAACGTGCCTATGAATGGATGGCAGGAACGCAGCTTGCCGATGGAAGCTGGTGGGCGGTTTATCGCGATGGCGCCTGGGAAGACAGAACCAGAGACTCCAATTTTTCTTCTTATATAGCGGTAGGTGTGTTTCATTACTATCTGCTCACCCGGGACGCTGCCTTTCTCAAAGATATGTGGCCTGTACTGAGCGCCGGTATCGATTATGCACTCAATCTCCAGGCGCTGACCGGTGAAATCTACTGGGCCAGAAACGCCGCGGGTGTTATAGACCGCATGGCTCTCCTGACCGGTTCCAGTTCTGTATATATGAGTATCAAGTGTGCCCTTGCCATCGCTTCACGATTGGGGAAAGATCGTCCCGACTGGAGATGCGCGCTTGAGAAACTGGGCAACGCGATCCGCAATCTTCCAAACCACTTCAACATGATCAAGTCGCGGTATTCCATGGATTGGTATTATCCCGTTCTGTGCGGCGCGATTACCGGCGCCGATGCCGGAGGGCGAATTGACAAGTCATGGGCCAAATTTGTGGAGCCCGGCTGGGGAGTCCGGTGTGTATCAGACCAGCCCTGGGCAACCATGGCGGAGACATCCGAGCTGGTGCTGGCGCTTACGGCTGTCGAAAGATACGAAGAAGCGCAACTGGTTTTCAGTTACTTGAAAGACAAAAAATACGACAACGGAGCATACTGGATGGGAGTCACCTTTCCCGACGCGGTCATATGGCCCGAAGAGAAAACATCATGGACGACCGCTTCCGTACTGCTGGCCTATGATGCTCTCTATAATTTTACACCCGCGAGCTGCTTGTTCAATCACAATTTCTGGAAAGGCATGGAAGTTACCGGCCATGCTGATGGCCCGCGTCAGGAGCGTTATTCGCGTCTGATTCCACCCATAGAACAAACTGGAGGATAGTTTTCTTGAAGAGAGATCATCGTCCCTACTTCCTCAAGCATCTGGATATCAGATTCCAGAAGTGGTACGTGAACCACTTCCTGCGTCCCCAGTTTGAACGCCTGGGTAAGAGAACCACATTCATGAAGCCTTGGCATGTAGAGATATTCGGAGGACCTGTCTCGCTGGGCAATTACGCGAACGTAATTGCCGCGTCCGATAAAAAGGTGAGGTTGACCGTATGGCCGAACTTCGGAAAAAATGGATGCATAAAAATAGGGGATTACTGTCTGATATGTCCCGGCGTAAGGATCAGCGCGGCAATGGAGATAGTCATAGGCGACAGTTGCATGATGGCACACGGTGCCTTCATAACAGATTCGGACTGGCACGAGATATATGACCGGAGTATGCCGGTGGGACAGGTCGCGGCGGTCAGGATAGGGGACAATGTCTGGATAGGGGACAGCGCGATCATTTGCAAGGGTGTGACTATCGGGGACAACAGCATAATAGGCGCGGGTGCAATCGTTACGAGGGATATACCCCCGAATGTAGTGGCTGCGGGTAACCCGGCGGTTGTCATAAGGAAACTCGATACAAGCAGACACATAAAAACGCGCGCCGAGTGGTTCTCTGATCCGGAGCATCTGGCAATGCAGTTTCGCGAAATCGACCGCAACTTACTCAGGGGGAACACGATATTCGGGTGGTTGCGATCCATGCTGTTTCCCTCAAATAGTGACTGACGGGAAACAGGACTGCTAGGCGAATCGGGGTTGAGGAGTTGAATTGAATGTTCGGGGCTGAATCTTGAACTGACGGGAAGTGATTTCTGGCTGTCGACGCCACAACCTTAATGTTTTCTTAGCCCGTTTTTCACCCGCTGAATACGTTTTTTGAACAGAGGCTGATAAATAAACCAGAAGAGGGCAAGCCAGATAAAAAGAATTGCTACCAGATATTCACTATCTTCAAACCACTCCTTTAAAAAATAAAGTCCGAGAAATACTACGATTCCCCCTCCCACGGTAAAAGGAAGGCCGGCCTTCATAAACACAAGCAGATTATCTTTAACCTCTCTTTTCCATCCCTTAATCATAACAGATTACCCTTGATCAAATCTTCCTTAATTTTAATAAACGCGACTTAAACTTATTTTACTTATATGGCGGTTCATTTAATACGGCCAGGCTCTCCAGCAATAAGCCTGGCCGATGTACTAACCGTGAAAGTAACCCCCTGTATTGAATGAGGTTTAGTTATACGCTCTTGTCCTCATGGCCATACTCCAAGAGGAGGAAAAGCACGAAACCGACAATAAGAGCCAGCGTAGGTCCTGACCAGAACGCGTTGCCCCAGAGTTTTACATAGTTGGCCGAAATCAGGGCCGCGCCCATAACACCCGCGATGCCGCGCTGGACATTGGTTGTACACATTGCGAAAGCAATATATACACAGAGATATCCCTGGATCAGAAGGGTCAAACCGAACCCTATCAGCTTGGCCGGCAGAATGATCTGTACAAACGGGTGAAAGAGCATCGCGATGCCCATACCCCAGAACATGCAGGTAACGCCACCCCAGAAAGAAGGCTCCTGAGCCGGTGTTGAATTTACGAACCGGTTCACAACCAGCGCCTGTCCGCCTGTCCACTGGGGACCACAGAGCCCAATATAAGGCATAAATATACCTTCAGCGATATTACGGATAGATGTGATGATGTGATTTCTCGGGATTTCAAAAACAACGTTTTCATCCTTCCTGACCTCGTTGCAGTTAGCAATCATTGCCTGCAGCACCACAATATCTCCAAAGGCAAGGATATACGCTACAATGGCAAGGGAGATTGCCGCAACCCACATGGCGCCTGAAGGCATTCCCACGCCGATAGCACTGAACGTGCCAACCATTTCCCCGAAAGGCATCTGAATGATAAAGTGGTCAAACACCCCCTTGGGAGCGGGTATCTCTCCCGTAAGAATCCCCACAATGTAACCAATCACAAAACCGGGCGCGATACCGAAACCGGCTACCCACGCAAACCAGGAGTGTTGTGCCCGGTAATGGATCGCCCTTGCGGAGAACAGGATGAAGAAACTTCCAAGCGCAGAAATAGCAAAGGCAATAGGCATCTTACCCATAAAGGGCTGTGCGGGATTAAAGACCCTCATAAGAGACGCAATACCGGCGCCAAGAAGAATACCGGCACGCATGGAAATTGGAAAATGCTCGAATACATATTTCGCGATACCGGTCGCCCCCAGAACAAGGAAAATTATACCCACAAGCAACTGCAAAGCGACAAGCGCCTTGATCCTTTCGGGACCCGCTTCAAAACCCACCAGATATGTGATATAAAGCGGAATTCCGGCAGTAATCCAGCCGGCAATCGATGGATCACCAAAAGAAGTATGCAACAGATAGAGGAAATTGTTGATTACAACCATGAGAACAGCCACTTCGATTGGCATCCCCAATACGCTAACCATGGCGGACGTAATACCAAGGGGTATGCAACTTAATATCGCACCCTGGATAAAATCCTGATACTCAAATCTGTAGTGAACAAAAGGTATCCGAAACTTCAATATCCCTCCGATATACGGTTGCTCTCTACCAGTTCCTTCTGTGTTATTCATAATCTACCCTCCTTATTGTAGTTTGAAAATAATCGGCTGTTTCAAGTGCTGGAAACACAAAATACAACTTTATGTCGTTTTCAAAAAACAGCCACCCCACCAATAAGAAACACTCATGAAAAGTCACTAAATGACTGATTATGAAAATTCACCTTCAATATAATACCAAGATAATTGCGACTATGAATTTTCATATTTTCGACTTTTCACGACTTTTATTTCTCTCACGCCGGACTGCTTATTGTCAAGAAAATATTTTAAGATATTTGAGCTATCTCCAGAGCTGTTCGACGGGGACAAGTTCCATGCCATCACGGCACGCACGCGCATACGGACATTGCCGCCATCAACGGGAGGATTTATTGTCATCATGGGGATACTTTTTCCTGATACTGTACCATTTTTCCATTCTGTTCCTTATGATCTTTTCATATCCCCTGTTGGCAGGGGAGTAGTAATCACGGCCTTTTAATTTCTCAGGCAGATATTCCTGAGGAACATGGGCGTCCGGGAAGTCGTGGGCGTACTTGTAGCCTCTGCCGTAGCCGAGATCCTTCATGAGTCTTGTCGGAGCATTTCTTATGTGGAGGGGTACGGGGAGAGAACCTGTCTTTTTTATATCCTCCTTCACCTTTCCCATACCCGCATACAGGGCGTTGCTCTTCGGAGCGGTTGCAAGATAGACTGCAGCCTGCGCAAGTGAAAGTTCTCCCTCGGGAAGCCCGGTAAACTGAAATGCCTGCAGGGCGGATACCGCAACGCCAAGAGCTGCCGGATCGGCATTCCCCACATCTTCAGAGGCAAATCTTATCATTCTGCGAAGGATGAAGAGCGGGTCTTCACCGGCGTCGAGCATGCGTCCCAGCCAGTAGAGGGCGGCATCCGGATCACTTCCCCTGAGACTCTTGTGGAGAGCCGATATCAGGTTATAGTGTCCCTCACCATTTTTATCATATTGGAGGGCCTTTTTCTGAAGCGCCTCTTCCGCTGATGCAAGTGTGATCTTTCCGGCAGACAGTCCTGTCTCCCGGGCAAGCGATGCCACTGCTTCCAGATTGTTCAAAGCCGTGCGGGCATCTCCATCCGCCGCCCATACGATATGATCAAGGGCGTCGTTGTCCACTATCAGAGAAAGCGCGCCAAGTCCGCGCTCTTTATCTATGATCGCGCGTCTCAGGATAGCGGCGAGTTCCTCATGAGAATAGGACTCAAGTACCATTACACGTGTTCTTGACAAGAGGGGTGATATTACTTCAAAAGATGGATTTTCTGTGGTGGCGCCGATAAGTGTAATCAGGCCGTTTTCCACATGAGGCAAAAAGGCATCCTGCTGCGCCTTATTGAAACGATGGATTTCATCAACAAACAGAATCATCCTTCTCCGGTGATAACGGATCTGTGACTTTGCCTCTTCTATTATTGCCTTGATTTCCTTTACTCCGGAGAGCACAGCGGAAATTGTTTCGAAATGAGATTTCGTCTCATTGGCAATTATGTGTGCCAGCGTTGTCTTGCCGGACCCCGGTGGGCCCCATAAGATCAGCGAGAAAAGATTGTCCTCATCTATGGCGTGACGAAGCAGAGAGTCAGGACCGACAAGGTGGCCCTGCCCCTCAAAATCTTCAAGGGTTTCAGGCCTCATCCTGTCCGCCAGGGGCCTGGTCATTGCTTCTTCGCCTTGTTGTTCAAAGATATCCATCACACTAAACACTATCACAGAACTGCCGGATATTCCAAATTAGATTCTTCTTCAATTTAGTTGGAGAAGAGGGTCTAAGCCCGACTCGTCGGGACAGTGGTCAAGTCCCGACTGGTCGGGAAAGGGTTTGTTTTCTAAAGACTTTATAAGCGCTCTTAACCTTCTTTCGCTAAGAGATTAAGACAATTTCTGTTGCTTCCCATGTGGATTAATGATAAATATCGCGATATTTCTGAAGGAATCGGCATATCAACGTTATGGATAAAAGCTATGGATAAAAAGGAAAACAACATCGATTCAAAAGAATTGAATGTAAATCTTGAAGAATCCACACTTGATCTGAAGTCAATCAGGGAATCGAGGGGGCTTACCTTGAAGGATTTGTCCTTCTCTACCAGGGTAAGTTATTCAAATCTCAAGGCTATTGAAGAGCAAAAATTCAAGCTGCTTCCGGAGCCGATATATGCCAGGGCTTTCATCGGCACGTATGCCAATGCCCTTGATATTGACGGTAAAAAGATTCTTTCACTCTATGACAAATATCTGGAAGGCCTGGAGCCATCCGAAGACGAGAATGAGATATTAAAAAAACTCGCAAGGAAAAAGCGTCACACTGGATTCTGGATCTGGCTGGCGATCGTATCATGTGTAATAGCGCTAATAGGAGTCTTCTTTCTATATCAATGGAATAAAGATGACCGTCGGGAAATGAAGGAGCAACCGCCTGTCGGAGAGATTCACAACTCCTCCGGGGATGTATCAGCGGCAGAGAAAGATGGTAATATCAGTAAAGGAGAAGGCAGAACGCTGGAGGTGGACGGGACACATTCGGAAGATCTTTCTGCGGCAGATGCTATTAAAGGTTCAGGTTCAGTGATCGAAGAAGAAAGACAGCCGGAGATTGAAGGTGAGCAGCCGAAGGAAGAAGTCGTTTCTGACAGAGATGTAGCCGGTGAAGGTGAGCCTTATGTCCTTGTAATAAAGGCGTCGGAATTAACCTGGATACAGATAAGCAAAGATCAAGAGCCGTTATTTGAGGTCATGTTAAGGCCGGGAGACCGGATTACAGAAGAGACATCCGAAAAGTTCGACCTGATTATTGGCAATGCAGCAGGCGTGAATATCAGCTTTCAGGGGAACCCGCTTGGTTCTCTGGGAAAACATGGAGAGGTCGTTCACCTGACACTACCCGAGGATATGTGAAACAGGCGTTGACAAAAACAGTCTTATAGTCTAGTTTCAGAAGCGGAAACCATCAAAAAGCCCGATTTATCGGGAGAGGATTTCAAAAAAACCGGAAGACAGGGATTAAGATGCCCTGCATTAAGAGGTGGGTTAAGTATGTTCGGAATAGGCATGCCCGAGTTATTGATTATACTGGTAATTATACTTATTATCTTTGGAGCTGGAAAGCTTCCCGAAATAGGGGGAGCCATAGGTAAGGGTATTAAGAATTTCAAGAAATCTTTCCAGGATCAGGATGACGTGGAAAGCTCCGAAGACCCCAGAAAGATCAACGACGACAAGAAATAAACCACTCCGCAACAGAGGTTGCGAAGTGGTAGCTCGTTTTCAAAGGTCTCACCCGCTAAAAGGGAACATCATCTTCAAGTGTCGTCGATCCCGCAGGGGATGGGATCCCGTTACCCTGTCCTCCTGCCTGTCCCCCCGATTGATAGGCGCCCTGCTCTTTCCTTTCCAGCATCTGCATGTTGGAGGCAACTATTTCTGTGGTGTAACGCTTGTTGCCATCTTTGTCATCCCAGGCCCTTGTTTGCAGCCGGCCTTCTATATAGACCAGTCTTCCCTTGGCCAGGTAGTTGCCACATATCTCCGCCAGTTTTCTGAAAGTGACAATTCTGTGCCACTCCGTTTTTTGAACCCTTTCCCCATTCTTGTCTTTCCACTGTTCATCAGTGGCCATGTTGAAATTGGTTACCATGGTACCATCCTGAGTGTATCTTACTTCCGGATCCGCTCCCAGTCTTCCAATCAATATAACTTTGTTAACCATTTGTCTCTCCTCGCAGTTTCTTTATGAAATAGTGCGCAAATTGTATTGCTGAACTGTATCGCTGTCAATGAATTATTTGTGATTTTATGTTAGCATAAAAATTGTATATTCTCCATTGACTTCATTTGTATTATTAAGTACAAAAATTGCGCGCGTCCATCGCTTGTATCGGCAGGTTTATCAGGTTGTGGCGGTTATCCATATTCTCTTGATGCGACAGGAAAGGAACAATTTTGAATCTTTGGGAAGGGATCCTGCTTGGTGTAATACAGGGGTTGACGGAATTTCTTCCTGTGAGCAGTTCCGGTCATCTGGTAATAGTGCAAAGTTTTATAAAGGGGTTTCAGCAGCCGGGAGTAGTGTTTGATGTTATGCTGCATTTCGGGACGCTTCTGGCGGTGCTGGTTTTTCTAAGGAGAGAAATTCTGGATATCCTGATATCACTTATACCGGTTGGATGGTTCCGGAGCCCCGGGAGAGGCCATGACGGTATGAAAGTGCGTGCCGGGAGAAAAATGGCTCTCTATATTATCACAGGGACGGTATTTACAGGGATTATAGGTCTGTCATTCGAGGAGAGGATACATCATCTTTTTACGTCCGCAACGACAGTTTCTTTTATGTTGCTTATTACTGGTGTGCTGCTGTTTATATCCGACAGGTTTCAGGGCGGCAGGGTGGAAAAGGACATGAATATAATCGACAGCGTGGTGATCGGGATTGTCCAGGGGATTGCGCTTATTCCTGGAATGTCGAGATCCGGCTCCACGATAGCCTTCGGCATCTTCAGGGGGCTGGATGGCCAGACAGCGGCCAGATTTTCATTCTTACTCTCCATCCCCGCAATATTGGGTGCAGTTGTGCTTGAATCAAAATATATCGGGATGATACCTCCGGGTGATATAACGGTATATCTTGCCGGGATGGTTATCGCCGCTGTAACCGGTTTTCTGACGTTGAGACTTCTGCTCTTTATTATCAGGAAACATAAGTTGAGTATATTTGCTTATTACTGCTGGATTCTTGGAATTTCCACATTGATTATTAAGGTAATTTAAATTAGATATATCCGTAGAAAGTCAAAATTAGATGGCAAAGTAAAAAGCTTCAAATTCAAGGCGCGCAAATCATGAGGAATGAGGCGTACATACAGTACGCCGCAGTGACGAAGGATGCAGCGGAACGCAGAAGTTGGACTTTTTACAAAGCCATCAAATTAGTCTTATTGGCAATCGGGGTGTTGAATTTGAGTAAGAAAGACGCAGACGGAGAAAACAGAAGGCTAAGGGAAATAACGGGCGTCGTATCCCTCGCCCTTGCTGCTCTTGTATTTCTATGTCTCTTTTCCTATAATCCCCATGATCCCTCTCTCACACATTATGTGGCCGGCAAGGTAAAGGTAGCCAATTACGGAGGCCTTGTAGGCTCCTATCTCTCCGATGGCATGCTCAGAACTTTCGGCATGACATCCTATCTTTTTTCTGTGTTGCTTGTCCTGTTTTCTTTCAAGCTGTTCCTTGGCGGAAAGTTCAGGATGGTCTTTTCTCCCACCTTTGGTTTTGTCGGCCTTGTGTTTGCCATATCGGCACTTCTGGCGGCAAAGTATGGCGCTATCTCCTTTTCCGGCGTGGATTTCAACGCAGGCGGACTTCTCGGAGAGTCTTCGTTGAGAGTATTGTATTCCTACCTGAACCACATTGGAACCAACATTGTTTTAGTTGTTATTCTTGTGATATCCGTGATGGTTACGCTTGATGTTTCGCTTGTGGCGCTTGTGAGAAGACTGGCAATATTGTCGTCGAGCACGCTGTTGAGGTTCAAGACATTTATGGTAGTCGGGATGGGGAGATTGAGAAAGAAAAAGGTTGCCATAAAACAGAAAAAATCCGGAGTGTCGAGAAATATTCCGGTTATCTCCGATGAGATTGGGCAGAAGGAAGAGAAGAAAAAGGACGAGCAATCCTCCTTCGAATTTTTGCATCTGGAAGGAACATTCACGCTTCCTTCCCTGGCCCTTCTTGACAAGGTAGAGATCAGGAATACGAGAATGAAGAGAGAAAGTCTTATTATGAATTCCCGTATCCTTGAGAAAAAGCTGGCGGATTTCGGGGTGGAAGGCAGCGTCACAGAGGTAAAACCGGGCCCTGTTGTCACCATGTACGAACTCCAGCCGGCGGCCGGTGTAAAGATAAACAAGATAACCAACCTTTCCGATGACCTGGCTCTGGCATTGAAGGCGCAGAGTATCAGGATATTAGCACCCATTCCCGGTAAGGCGGCAATCGGTATCGAAATCCCCAACCAGGAGAGAGAGCCGGTATATCTCAGAGATGTTCTCGAAAGCGAGGAATTCCTGGAATCAAAATACAAATTACCTATAGCGCTTGGAAAGAATATTACGGGGAGAACGGTAATAGCCGATCTTACCAGGATGCCTCATCTCCTTATCGCGGGGACAACCGGTTCGGGTAAGAGTGTATCTCTCAACGCCATGATATGCAGTATACTGTTCAAGGCAACGCCGGACGAAGTAAAGTTTATAATGATTGATCCGAAAAGACTTGAATTGTCAGGATATGAAGGAATACCGCATCTCCTTCACCCGGTGGTAGTCAATCCCAAGGAGGCATCGCAGGCGCTGCAATGGACCGTCGATGAGATGGAAAGACGGTATGCCACAATAGCCGGAATGGGCGTTAAGAGCATAGAGCGATACAACAGGCTGGTGGAGAAGGAACAAAACGAGGTCAAAAAGCAGATATCGGGATTTTCCGCTCCGGTTTCAGAAGAAGAAGCCGAGATGGCTCCTGAGAAAATGCCCTACATAATTGTTGTTATAGATGAACTGGCCGATCTGATGATGGTGGCCCAGAGGAACGTTGAGACATCTCTTGCCCGGCTCGCGCAGATGGCACGAGCCGCAGGGATACATCTCATTCTGGCAACACAGAGGCCCTCCGTTGATGTTATTACCGGTATCATAAAGGCCAATTTCCCCACGCGTATATCGTTCCAGGTGTCATCAAAAGTTGATTCGAGAACGATACTTGACCAGCTCGGTGCCGAGAAGCTCCTCGGGGCGGGTGATATGCTTTTTGTTCCACCTGGCACATCGAAACTGGTGCGTATTCATGGCGCTTTTGTTTCTGACAGAGAGATTACAAATATTGTAAGCTTTATTGCGAAACAGGGGAAGCCCTTCTACGATGAATCGATATCCAGTTATAATCCGGAATCACAAGAAGGGGCAAAAGCGGGAGAAGAATTTGATGAAAAGTATGATGAGGCGGTCGAACTGGTTACCGATCTGGGCCAAGCCTCCATCTCTCTGGTCCAACGATATATGAAGATAGGATATAACAGGGCCGCCCGCATTGTAGAAAAAATGGAGGCGGAAGGTATTGTGGGCCCATCAGACGGCGCCAAACCCCGCAAGGTATTAGCCGGAAGGCTTCCCCGATAAATTGAAAAACAGAGTCCACATCATAAGCCTGGGATGTCCCAAAAACCTCATAGATTCAGAAGTGATGGCCGCTGCTCTGGTTGGGGGCAATTTTGAGGTTGTTTCCCTTCCTGAAGACGCGGATATAATAATTATCAATACCTGCGCCTTTATCCTTCCGGCAAAGGAAGAGTCAATTGATGAAATCTTCCGTATGGCGGAGCTGAAGAGGAAGGGCATCTGCCGGTATCTGATAGTTACGGGCTGCCTGTCTCAGAGATATGGAGCCATACTCGAAAAAGAGATTCCAGAAGTTGATCTTTTTCTGGGAACGGGTGAAATTTCCCGCATAGCCGATCTCGTTGCGTCTCTTCGGGAAGAGCAGCCGGAGCAGCGTTCTTTAATAGGGAAACCTGACTTTCTCATGAACTCCTCACACCCGCGTCTGTTGTCGACGCCACCCTACACCGCGTATCTGAAAATCGCGGAGGGATGCTCCAACCACTGTTCCTACTGCGTGATACCACTCGTCCGGGGAAAATTCAGAAGCAGGCAGATGGATGACATATTGCGGGAGGCCGAAACGCTTGCACAGGGGGGCGTTAAGGAGATTATTATAGCGGCCCAGGAGACCACCCTTTACGGGAGAGACCTTGGCTATACATCCGGACTGAGCTCTCTGTTGAAAGAGATTGCCCTGATAGATGGGATAAGATGGATCAGGTTGCTCTACACATATCCTGCGGATCTGGATGACGAACTGTTCCGGACCATCCACGATGTTGAAAAGATATGCAGCTATATCGACATTCCTGTACAGCACATAGATGACGATATACTGGGTTCCATGAATAGGAGGGGCGACAGCGGACTTATAAAAAATGCCATAGCGAGTGCCAGAAAGATTATTCCCGGCGTGGCACTGAGGACATCACTGATTGTGGGATTTCCCGGAGAGACGCAGGAGAGATTTGACAGGCTCCTCGTATTTGTAAGGGAGACAAGATTTGATCATGTGGGGGTGTTTGAATATTCGAGGGAAGAGGGAACCGGGGCGGACGCGCTTCCCGGTCATGTTTCCGAGAGTGTGAAGAAACTCAGGAGAGGGATTATAATGGAGGAACAGGCATTGATCTCTCGTGAGATAAATCAATCACTTATTGATTCCATAATGGAAATAGTCATAGAAGAGGAGTCGGATCTTCCGGGGTATGACTATATCGGAAGAGCGAGGAGACAGGCGCCTGACATAGACGGCATCACCTATGTGAAGGCAGAAGAAAAGGCGATTGGTGATATTGTGAAATGCCGGGTATTTTCAGCAGATGATTATGACCTGTTTGCCGAAGAGAAGTTGGAGAAAAAACCATGATTGTGATGAAATTTGGGGGCACCTCGATCGAGGACACTCTTTCTGTTGAGAGGGTTGTGGGAATCATAGCTTCCCGGCTTGAGCAATGTCCGGTGGTAGTCAACTCCGCTATGGGCAAGACAACGCGAAAACTGCTGGATATTGCGAGACTCTCGGCGCAGGGGATGGATGAAAAGGCCCTCCTGCGTCTGGATGAGATCGGTGGATATCATTTTGATATGGCAAGGAGTCTCACTCCTGATTTTGAAAATAGCGATGTCCGGACAACCCTTGAGAGATATTTTGAGGAACTGCGGAGATTGCTGGGAGGCTTGTCCATACTGCGGGAGCTTACGCCACGCAGTCAGGACAGGATCCTTTCATATGGCGAACTGGTGGCTACCACTATAATCGCGTCCGCTCTTCAGGGACGTGGCATCAGTGCCCGATGGCTGGATGCGCGAGATTTTATTATTACTGATGAAAAGTTTACCCGGGCCAAACCCCTGGACGGCCTTACCTGCCGCAGTATTCAGGAGAAAGTACGTCCGCTGGTGGAATCCGGCTATGTACCTGTTATACAGGGATTTATCGGTTCCACGCGCAGCGGAGCCACTACCACTCTGGGATTTGAAGGTTCCGACTTTACCGCCGCGCTTGCAGGCGCCGCGCTTGATGTTTCGAACATAGAGATATGGAAAGATGTCAATGGTATTATGACGGCCGATCCACGCATTTTCGCGGGGGCGCGCACCGTCAGAAACATCACTTTTGAAGAGGCGTCGGAACTCACCTTCTTCGGCGCGAAGGTTCTGCACCCCGGCACTATTGAACCTGCACGCCGGAAGAACATACCGGTTAACATCTACAACTCCAGACAGCCGGATGCCGGGGGCACAACAATAACGGCGCAGACAAAGAGGGGGACAAATCTCGTCAAGTCCATCGCGTACAATATGCCTGTGTGTATCATAAATATTGTTTCGAACTCTCATGCTGATCCAGCCGGTTTTCTAAAATCGGTTTTCGATATCCTTGACAGGGAGGGGTTTACGCCCTGTGCCGTGACAACCGCCGGGACGGGCATTGCGATGGCGGTCAGCGTTTCAGAGGACATGGAACACGTTATAGATGAACTGAAGCGCCTTGGAACAGTAAATATTACCGGAGAAAAGGCCACCATTTCTCTGGTTGGTGAAAATATCCGCACCACCCGTGATTTTGCGCTGGTCGTGTTCCGGAATCTGGAAGATGTAAATATCTACATGGTCGCGCAGGGCGCGTCACCGATCAGTCTTACCTTTGTGGTTGACGAATCCGATATTCCTTCAGTCATCGCCAGACTGCACGAGGCATTCTTCAAGGAGCCCGATCCGGATACGTTTGATTGAACAAAGGGGGACGTTCCCATGTTCTCCAAGAGTGTATCGAGGCTGTTAAAATCACGTAAAAGGTAGTTGGAAAATGAAAATTCACGACAAGACAATAGTGTGCTACTTGGATATCTTGGGATATACAAACATTGTCAAAGCTCATTATGATAATATTGAGTTGATAAAAGAATTGGAATCTTTGATGGTGGGGAGTACCTCAGGATTTATACAAAAGGCTCGAAAACATCTTTTCCCGGATACAATTTATGAAGATTATTCTAAACAAATAATTGATCTTCTAAATATAAAATTCATTTCCGATTCAATTATATTTACACTACCTCTTGATAATATACCTTTTTCACATGAAAATTATACAGAGAAGGAAACTGAATCTAACTGCATTATGATGTTGTTATACTTTATTTCTATGTTTTGTACTCTTTTTATATCCCACACCGGCTACTGTGTTAGAGGCGGTATTTCAATCGGAAAGCACTATGAAAATAATTTCAATGAAGAAAAAAGTTTGTTTGTATTTAGCCAAGCGTACATCAAAGCCTATCAACTAGAAAGAAAAGCTAACACACCCAGAGTGCTCGTGGATAAAGTGTTATATGATTATCTTGCCAAAATACATTTTCCAAAGCTTGATAAATTCTTCTTTCAAGATTTTCAAGACATCTCGAGATCGATCTGTTTCGATTTTTATGCACATTTAATAAAGGACACATATGAAGCGAAACAAGTTCTTGAAGAGATTAAAAGAGGAATAGTGCTAAATCTACAACAAAATAGTGGGGATACTAAAATTCTTTCCAAATTAAAATATTTTGCCAATTATCATAATGAAAAAGCAACAAAGGTTATCCCGGGTGATAGAGATGCGATAATTGAAACTTCATGAAATTGTAAGCATTTTTTTGCTTATTTAGATTCTTAACCCAAGTTTAACCCCATTTTTACGAAAAGCAACAAAAAAAGGGTATTTTTAGTGGTTACACACACGTAACCTGTTGATATTATTGGAGGCAGCTTTTAAGGAGCCGAG
>JAFDAI010000155.1 GCA_019313905.1 Deltaproteobacteria bacterium
CAACCTTCAGGCTGACATCAGTAGATTTAACGGCTTTTCCTTTTGGAGGGTAGGCATGACCAATCATTACAATGTCTGTAGCAGGTTTCGGTAGAGTTATCTCAGAGGCATATTTTAAAGAGGAGTTTCCAGGAGCACCCCAGTATTCATCCGATTTGATGATCGGTAATTGATTTTCTGAAACACGAATTTTATCAGGTAAAATATCAAAGGTTGCTTTAATGACTGTAATAACTGTATCTATCCCCTCTTTATCCGGGAATATTGCTAAGTTGGTAATAAATGGAGTTTTGTTGGAAAGTTGCAACATGGCAATCTATTTTATCGGATTTTTACTTCTAGCCTTGTGAAATTAATTATCTGAAAATCTATACATCAATTAATCTGCACTGACCCGCCCTTGATTCGATTTGCCCCGGACGACCGATTCAAAAGATAAGCCCCCCTGATCAAAACCTTCCCTGCCTTTGTAAGCGTAATACTCGCCTTCCCGCACTGCAGCACAATTTCTTCCTTGGCATCAAAAGTCACCCGCTTTCCGTCTATCAGGACATCCTTGGGTCTTTTTGTTTCCAAAGCTATAGTTGAGCATTCTGTGATTTCATCAACCAGAGAATATAGAGTGTCAATAATAATAGGGAGTTCGGGATCATTGTTTTCAAAAACAAGCAACACATCTCGATCCGCTGAAACTGTTTTTTGCAACATTCCTGGTTTGATTGAGTTGGTAAATCGTGCTGAGATAGGTCCTTGCATGTTTCCTGGAAAGTCAACAAAAGCCTGCCCATTCTCATTCACGTTTACAATCTTTCCTACCCGAACGCCCTCAATCTTCTTGGAGATCTCCAGTACTCGGATATTTTCAGCCAACGCCTTTTTCATATCAGTTCTCCAAAATCTTCTTGCCCTTGATCACAACATTCCCTGAACCTTTGACATTGATCTTTTTGCCGTTAATGGTGATATCACCATTTTTTTTCAAAGTTATTGTAGCTTTCCCACATTTTATGGTCAATTGATCTTTAATTTCAATAGCTCCCTTTTTCCCTCCTGAAATACCAAAATCATCTCCTGCATTCAAAGCCATTTTTTTGCCGGATTTAATGCTGACATCTTTCCCGGCACTTTCTGAAACATTCCCTCCCGCATCAACAGATTTATTTTTTCCAATTTTTTCGCTGCTGTTGGCCCCAACGGCAACTATTTTTGCTGCCCCGATCTCCTCAGCCTTAGCCGCTCCGACTGTTTCATTCATTGCGGCGCCCACAGTGATCTGATACAGACCACCAATGGTAAGCTCCTTTGCCACACCTATAGTTTCTGCGGTATTAATTGTAACTGTTTCGGTTTTATTGCTCCCAACTTTGACGCTCATGTTTGACCCAATAGATTCTGTGTGATTTGCGCCCACCTTGATGGTCTTATTGGATCCAATCGTCTCGCTCTGATCTACCACCACATCCTTGGTGCGATTATTTGCCACAGTCAATGTCTCATCATGCCCGACAGTTTGATTTTTATCATTTTCAATAGCAATAGTCCAATCCTTCTGACCATGCAGATATATCTCTTCCTCTCCCTTCTTATCCTCAAACCTGATTTCATTCGACCCTCCACCTCCAAGAGAAGAATCCGACTTTATAGTACTTTTTGTTTTTTCATCAGGAAGAGTGCCGTGGTAAACATGACCTGTTATAATAGGTCTGTCGGGATCTCCTTCAAGAAAATCTACAATCACTTCCTGATCGATACGGGGTATGTGCATAGCCCCCCATCCTGCTCCTGCCCATGCCTGGCTGACACGTATCCAGCAGGAGCTGTTCTCATCCTTCTTTCCTTCACGATCCCAGTGAAACTGAACTTTTATCCGTCCATGTTCGTCAGTATAAATCTCTTCGCCCGCCGGACCTACCACAATAGCTGTCTGGGTGCCTCGCACAACCGGTTTTACAGTATCACGCGACGGGCGATATGGAACTTCAAATGGAATACATTTAAAACGATTGATATAAGGCGATTCCGACCCCATA
>JAFDAI010000076.1 GCA_019313905.1 Deltaproteobacteria bacterium
ATTTTGTGTGATGCGTTGTAACGCTCCTGCAGTTCAACGAGCAGGACCTGTACTTTCTGATCATCATTCAGTGAAATCATGGCATCCTTTCTATTTATAACCCTTCCGTTTCATTGCCGCATTGACTGACCGGTTACCGATCTTAACATTGGCGACACTCCGCCCGTACTTGTCACGCGCGACCGTATCAATGATGATCTCGTCTCCCTGGATAAGATCGCGAAGAGCTCTGGTTGCCGCCGCCGCTCCCGGTGATCCCTTTTCCGGTGCATTGATATTTGCCAGACGCACGGAATTTTTTCGGGAATCAGTGATGAATGTATCCCCATCGATTACTCTTGTTACCATTTCTTTTCGTGCCATGTCAGACCTCCTCATAGTTTATTTGCAAGATATGATATACTGTATACTAGAAATACATCAACCTGTCAAGTATTTTATGTTGCGGTATTGAATATACCGTGATACAAAACAAACATTATGAGGCTTCGAGATATAGCGAATGTACAAAGCGGGTATTTGGGTCGGGGCAAGATAGAGGCCGCCGCGGACGGGTCTTATCAACTTCTGCAGGCAAAAGACATGGATGCGGACCGATTGACATACCGGAGAGACACAGTCATCAGATTTAATCCGGAGTTATCCCGCAAAGATTGGATCCTGCAAAAAGATGATATTGTTTTCATGGCGCGGGGAGCGCGAAATTTTGCCGTGCTGCTGGAAGATATTCCAGAGCCGTTGTTGGCTGCGGCGTGTTTCTTTATCATCCGCGTATCGAATGAGAAGACTCTGCCAAATTACCTGTGGTGGTATCTCAATCAGGTGCCCGTCGAGGATTACTTACACCGTGAAAGCGGCAGAGGCGTCCACATGCCGGTTGTCCGCCGCGCTGTACTGGAGAACATGGGAATACCCTTCCCACCATTAGAGACCCAGCAGAAAATAGTTGCGCTGGATGCGCTCATGCGCACAGAACAGAAATTGCTTACTACAATGGCCGAGAAACGAAGAGAGTTAGCGAACGCCGTATGCTTGAAAGCAGCATTAACAATTCGGAAACAGTAAAGGTGGCTCTATGACCGATAACCAGAAGCGTACAGAGATCTTCAACATGGTATGGCGAGCATGCGACACGTTCCGCGGCGTCATTGATCCTGCGATGTATAAGGACTATATTCTCACCATGTTGTTTGTGAAATACCTCAGTGATATCCGCACGTCACAGGTAAAAGCGTTGGAAAAGAAGTACAAGGGCGATACGGGACGGATCGTACGAGCCCTGTCTTATGAGCGTTTCATCATCGATGAAGCTTGCACGTTCGACAATCTCTATGCACACCGAAGTGATAACGATATCGGGCAAACCATCAATACGGTTCTTGAAAAGATCGAAGATGCCAACAAGGCCAAACTGCATAATGTCTTCCGCAATATCGATTTCAACAGCGAGGCGAATCTCGGCCAGACACGTCAGCGCAACTCGCGGCTCAAGACCCTCCTCGAAGACTTTGCGGAGCTGAACCTGACACCCGAATACGTGGGTGAAATGGATATTGTCGGCGATGTGTACGAATACCTCATTGCGCGTTTTGCCGCGACGGCGGGAAAGAAGGCGGGAGAATTCTATACGCCTGCGGAGGTCTCTGAAACGCTGGCACGACTAGTAGCCCCGAAACCGGGGGACCGAATCAGCGATCCAACATGCGGTTCCGGTTCTCTCCTGATCAGAGCGGCGAAGCAGACCGGTTCGGAAAACAACTTTTCGTTGTTCGGGCAGGAAATGAACGGTAGCACCTGGGCGCTCTGCAAAATGAACATGTTTCTTCACGATATGGACTCATCCCGGATCGAGTGGGAAGATACAATCCGTCACCCGCAATTGGTCGAGAATAATGCGCTGATGAGATTCGAGGTGGTGGTTGCCAATCCCCCGTTCAGTCTCGACAAGTGGGGGCAGGACATTGCCGCGGGGGATCGGTATGCCAGATTTCAGCGGGGCATTCCGCCGAAAAGCAAGGGAGACTGGGCCTTCATCCTCCACATGCTCGCGACCGCAATCGAGGGCAAGGGGCGAGTCGGCGTCGTTGTCCCCCACGGTGTGCTCTTTCGGGGCGGGCAGGAAGGGAAAATCCGCGAGGCAGTAATCAGGGAAAACCTGCTCGATGCCGTAGTTGGCCTTCCCGCCAATCTCTTTTACGGTACGGGAATACCGGCCGCATTAATGATCTTCGACAAATCACGGGAGTTCAATGGAAAGGGCGAGGTCCTCTTCATCGACGCGAGCCGCGCATATGAACAGGGCACGAATCAGAATAAACTGAGAATAGAGGATATCGAAAAGATCGTGCAAACCTTCCGGAAGCGAAGGGCAGTCGACAAATATGCATATCCGGAACCATTCGCGGAAATTGAGGAAAATGAATTCAACCTGAATATTCCCCGGTACGTGGATATCTTCGAGTCGGAACCGGAGATCGATATTGTTGCCGTTCAGCGAGAAATCGAAGATATCGAGCGTCAGCTTGATGAAACGCGTACAGAAATGGACAAATATCTCAAAGAGCTTGGGTTCTGATGATAGATCACAACGAAAACAGACCGGGGTATAAAAAAACAAAGGTGGGATGGCTCCCAGAGGAGTGGAAAGTACGACGTCTCGGCTCTATAACAAAATTTAGTCAATATGGTCTGTCATTAAATTCTGAAGATAAAGGATTAACGCCGCTACTTCGAATGGGTAATATTGAAAATGGCAAAGTAACATATAAAAATCTTACCTATGTTAACGGTGTTGATGATGAATGCAAATACTTGGTTAAAGCAAATGATTTACTTTTTAACCGAACCAACAGTCTCGAGCATGTTGGTAAATTAGGAATTGTAACTGAATCAAAGAAAGCTGTATTCGCTTCTTATTTAGTCAGATTTAAAATTGATGAATCTCTGGCTTTACCGACATTTGTGACATATTTATTTAACACAACAGAATCACGTAATAGATTAAAAAAAATGGCGACACCTGGTGTTTGCCAATACAATATAAATCAATCCGAGTTACAGAGACACTTCGTAATTCAACTGCCCTCACTTAATGAACAAAAAAGAATCGCGGAAATTCTCTCCACCTGGGAGGAGACCATAGAGCAGACACGCAGACTCATCGACGCAAAAAAATGTCGCAAGAAGGCCCTCATGCAGCAACTACTTACGGGAAAGAAACGGTTGCCGGAATTCAGGAAACCTTGGAAGGGATATAACTTGGGGCAGCTCTTTCACGAAAGACGAGAGACCGACTGCGGGCATTTGCCGCTCCTGGCAATTACAGGTAAAAACGGTATTATTCCGGCATCCGATATTGTGCGCAAAGACTCGTCAAACAAAGATAAGTCAAGATACAAGCGAATAGCTCCAGGTGATATCGGTTACAACACAATGCGCATGTGGCAAGGTGTTTCAGCAGTTGCACACCTGGAGGGAATTGTCAGTCCGGCCTACACGATCTGCATACCCAAGAATGGCGTTGATGTAAATTTCATGGGATACCTGTTTAAATTACCAGACATCATTCATCGTTTCTGGAGATTTTCGCAGGGGCTTGTCAATGATACATTAAATCTGAAATTTCATCACTTTTCAAAAGTTAAAATCACAGTTCCGCCGGAAGATGAACAGCACCGCATTGCTGACGTCCTATCCGTTGCCGATGATGAGATCAAACACCTTGAACAGAAACTTTCCGCCATTCAAAAGCAAAAGCGGGGGCTCATGCAGAAATTGCTAACGGGAGAGGTGCGGGTGAAATCATGAAGCTTCCCATTAATATCAATGACCTATTGGCCGCCCGTACGGTCGAATGGGAACGGCTGGAGTTTAAGGCTGGCTGGAATCCGATGGCCGTGCTGCACACCATGTGCGCGTTTGCTAATGATTTTCACAATCTGGGTGGCGGCTATATCATCATAGGTGTAGGAGAGGACAAGGGCCAGCCGCTTCTGCCTCCCACCGGCCTGCCTGCCGGGAAGCTCGATTCCATACAAAAGGAAGTGGTCGAACTTGGGTACCGGATGGTTCCCTATTATCATCCCATCATCGCTCCGTATGAAGTTGACGGAAAACATATCCTGGTACTGTGGGTCGGCGGCGGGCAGACCAGACCCTACAAGGCCCCAGTGTCTTTAAAAAAAGGTGAACGGGAGTGTGCCTATTATATCAGAAAAGGCTCTGTAACGGTTCGGGCTGGGCGCCAAGATGAAGCTGAGCTCATGTCTCTGGCCGCCACGGTTCCGTTTGACGACCGCATAAATCAAAGAGCGGCTGTGGAAGATCTCGATTTGGGCCTGATCCGCACCTATCTACAGCAGATCAAAAGCGATCTTTTCCACGAATCTGCTGAAATGGATTTCTCCCGCCTTTGCAGGCAGATGAACATCGTCGATGGACCGGACGAATCATTGTTGCCGAAAAATGTCGGTCTGATGTTTTTCAATGAAGACCCTTCACGGTTTTTTCCGCAGACCCAGATCGATGTCGTTCATTTTCCCGATGGACCCGGCGCCGATTCCTTCACTGAAAGGATTTTCAAAGGGCCGCTTCATATAATGCTGCAAAGTTCGCTTTCCCATATTCGTTCCACGATTATCGAAGAAAAGATCGTAAAATACCCGGATCGACCCGAGGCGGATCGTTTCTTCAACTATCCCTTTTCAGCCATAGAAGAGGCCCTGTGCAACGCGGTGTATCACCGATCCTACGAAATACGGGAGCCTGTCGAGGTACGCATTCTGCCGGATTCCATCACTATCGGCAGTTTCCCGGGACCGGACCGTTCCATTCGTGATCAGGATTTGCATGCATTTCACTTTCTCTCACGCCGTTATCGCAATCGACGGGTGGGAGAGTTTTTAAAAGAACTCGAGATGACCGAAGGGCGTGGAACCGGTATACCGAAAATGTTGCGTGAAATCTCAAAGAACGGATCCCCTGAACCCATATTTCACACAGATCCCGATCGGACGTTTTTCCTCGTCGAACTTCCCATCCATCCGGTTTTTGCCGAAGCCTTGGCAAAGAAGGCTGCCGCGGAAGTCACCGCGGAAGTCACCGCGGAAGTCACCGCGGAAGTCAAGCGGCTTGTAGCTGTTATAACCGGCGATCATTTCCGCAGGGAACTCCAGGAAATGCTTGGGTTAAAGCACGCTGAGCATTTTCGTAAAGTGTATCTGTTACCGGCGATAAACGCCGGATTTATAGAAATGACGTTGCCGGACAAGCCGAAAAGCAGACTTCAGAGATACCGTCTTTCCGAAAAGGGTCAGGCAGTGCGCCAATTGGTGAACGGAAAAACTTAGAACAAGACAAGAGGGTCGTATGGAAGAGCAAGCCCCGTATGGCATACCGGAGTATGATCTGCCGAATTATCTGGAAAAGGTGCAATCCCAGCTCCCGGCGTTGCACCTCTTGATGCAGCTCGGCTGGCAGTATCTCTCGCCGGAGGAGACGGTTGATCTCCGGGGCGGGCGCCTCGGTTCGACGATTCTGGAGCCGATTCTTGTCGATCATATCAGAAATCACTGTCGCTACGAGTTCAAGGGTGCGTCTCATCCTTTCACGGAAAATACCATTCAAAATGCCGCGCAGGCCCTGAAAGGGTTTCGGGTTACCGGCGCCACTCATGAGCAGGAGCAGGCCTATGACCTTCTCTGTCTCGGGATCAGTGTACCCCAGACAATCGAGGGAGATACCAAAAGTTTCACCATCGATTTTATCGACTG
>JAFDAI010000041.1 GCA_019313905.1 Deltaproteobacteria bacterium
ATGTTTTTCCCAGACCAACCGCATCGGCAAGAATGGCTCCATTATATTTCTGGAGCATTTTTATTAAACTTAGAACCCCTTTTTGCTGAAAGTCATACAGGGCATTATATACAACTGTATTTTCAAGCCTTCCGATCTGACGGTTAAAATCCGGATTATCCTGGGTGCTGTCTATTTGACTGCCAAATAATTCAAAAAGGACTTTGTAATAGAGCTCTTTGGGCGAGTATTTAATAAATATTTTTTCAATTTCTTCTATTAAATATTCTTTGAATGGCTTCGTATATTTTTTACCGTTTTCATCTATTAGAGTTTTGTCTTTGTGGGCCTGTTTGCTTATCCACAAACCCTCAAACCATTCAGCCAGTTCTTTATACTGGTTATTGTTGCCTGTCTCTGCAATATTCAATTCTATGTTGTTTGTTTCTTTTAACCCGATCCCGGCTTCTGTTAAGTTTGAACTTCCGGAAATAAAATAATTATCTCTGTCATCATTAGCGGCAGGCTTAAAAAGGTATACCTTTGCGTGGCAAAAATTTGGCTCCAGGGTTCTGGCATTAACATTGTCTTGTTTAAGAAATTCCACAGCTTCCTGAGCTAATTTGTCGAGTCTTAAAGCTGCTTCGACGGTTATATTTTCATTGATTAAATCAAGCGTTCTGTCTTTGACAGCATCTACGTTTACTATATCGCCGAGAACAAAACGATAATCTTTGATCTTTTTATTAACATTTCTTGACAGATAGGCCAACGCACCAATAGTAAAATATCCGGTTACAATATTCAGGTTGCCTTCTTCTGTATACTTTGCAATCCATTCATGAACTTTTAAATTTTGATTCTCATTATCTAAAAGCATAAAATTTTTCCTCAGTTAACCTGGTGAAGTAAGTGCCACACGAGCTTTTTAAATGAATCCTCGGGAACTTAAAACCCTATTCTCTTTCCCGGTTTTTTCGGCGGTGCCATCAATTGCCTGATTGCTTCAAAAATAACATGAATCATGCTCAGCATGACCTTCTAATCGTTGTTCCAACTCCGAAAGTTTATGTGCCAGTTCTTTATGGGATGATATCATCGTTCTTAATTGAACAAAGGCTCTCATGATTGCAATGTTTACCTCAATGGCACGCCTGCTGTTGAGAACAGACGATAACATAGCGACTCTTTGTTCCGTAAAGGCATAAGGCAAATAGCGGCGGCCACCACGTCCAGGCTTTGAGATGCCATTTTGGCATCTCAAACGTTCTGCATCCTCTTCAGTAATCTGGAACATAAAATCCTTAATATGTATACTATTTTCCGATTCACTTTATCCCGCTGGCTTCACCTGTGACTTCACCTGTGACTGGTGGGGTGACTGGTTCTTTTACCAAAGGCAAACGTATTTCAAAGGCCTTGCGCGAGCGGTCATTATCGTACTCCAGTTCAGGATGTCCCAATGTCTTTCATTGCCTCTTCAAATCCCGCAAATATTCCACCAGAGAATGCACCAGGGTTGAAGGGTTGTCGGTCCCTGAAGTTTTATGGAATTCTTCAACACGGCGGGCATTTGTATATGCGGGAAGATATTTCTCCGCCCGCCGGCGGCGCAACGACTCGGCCTTACGTTCTTTTATCTTGTGAAACAGGTTGTCGGTACCCATCAAAACCTCAATTCTTCTGGAAACGGTAAAGCGCCATACCTGCCGTATAGATAACCTTTTTGCAGGGCCTCGCCCTTGCGTGGTTTATAGTCCGATAGCGGATAGAGGTCGGTGGCATTTTCATTATCCTTTTCAACAAACCATACCTGATCTCTCCGCATGAGAGTTTGATCCAGAACAGTGGTATCATGGGTAGTAAAAACCAGCTGGGCGTTATGTTTGTTTGTTTCAGGGTTATGGAGCAAATTCAAAAGAAATCGTACCAGGAGAGGATGCAGGCTTGTATCCAGTTCATCCACAAACAAAACAAGTCCATTGTCCAGGACATCCAGCCATGGACCGGCCATGGCAAAAAGTTTGCGGGTGCCGGCAGACTCTTCATCGAAGTCAAGCGCCACATCCTCACCATTATCAGAGGATGGATGCTTGAAAAACAGCTCGGTCAGTTTTTTCCCTTTAAAGTCTTTAGCGATTTCTTCCTTAATGCTTTGCGGCATATCGGGGGGCAGATGGTCCATGGAAAACTCCTTTTTCTCCAGAGAGATATCGGTAATCGACGGATCAGCCGCGTTCATAAACTTAAGAATTTTCTTTTTCTTCTCTTCGTTTTCACATTCGCTGGTACTGAATCCATGACTGATGCTTGTTCCTTGATCAAGGACAACCAGCTTACGATCAAACCAGTTGAAAACCGGTTTAAGCTGTTCGTTGTTCAGTTGAATAGCGGTTGAAAGGAAAAGCGCGTTACCTCGAGTTGCTTCCTGCCAGACTTTGCGGAGGCCGGTAAATTTGGGACCAAAATACCAGATATCCTTTTGAGTCTCGGGATCGTAGTTACGTTCAAACCATTTTTGAGCCCTGCTTTCGGGATAGGCAAACAACCACTCCCCGGTTACTCTTTCGGAATTGACGGCAAAACCATACTGGTAACGGATGTTGTCCTGAATAAACAGAACTTCAAACTCGGAAGGATCACGGCTGTCTTGCCGGTTAAACAGAAACGGTATTGCGTCAATTTTCTCGCCTTCCTGGCTTTCTTTTGCAGATGATAAAACGAAACTCTTCATGAAAGCGATGGCATAAATCAGATTGCTTTTACCGGCGGCGTTTGGGCCGTAAACAACGGCGGAGCGGAGAAGGCGCGGCAAATTTGATACAGGTGAGACAAAACTGTTTTCTTCCTGCAATTCGGCAGCGGTGTTTGCCGTCAGAGCCAGCGATTGGGGTGACAGAAAAGACCGATAATTGGTGACGCTAAATTCAATAAGCATGATAAACCCCTTTAAATTAATTTATCGCCCATTATCGCATAAAAAATGCAAAAATCAAGCTAAAACTGCATGGCCTCAATCTGGTGACAGAAACATTCGTGCAGAACGTGCACAATACCGAGTCTTGTTTTTTTCTTGCTCATTTCAAGACCATCTCCTTGATTTTCTTAGCTAGTGATCCTTAATGACCATCTTTCCTGTTTCGGGTTTTCTCTGACATGTATCTCTGTCAGGTTGAATGATTTCTTCAATATCTTTATGTTCCGGTTTTTCATACCCCTCAGATTCGACACATCTTTGGGGGCCACGGAAAACACAACATCTCTATCCTTCAAGCCTGCCGATTTCAAAAGATCCGATGCCATATCCAGGAATATGGCTCCCTCAACGAGCGACCGAAATGCCGGGTGAAAAGGACCGGCTATGATATTATTTTCTGCCTCCATTTCTTTTGTTGTGTGAAGTCCCAGTCTTATAACAGGTATGCTGGCTTTTTGAAACCTCAGCAGGGCGTGTTTACAGAGTTCAACGGCGTCGTCCAGCGACGGCGGTCGATACTCACCCTCAAGATATGACTTTGCCAGGGAAGTATCTTTGAACACAATAGTCGGATGGATTCTCACGGTATCAGGCCGGATCTTGATAATCTCTTCCACGGTATATTCAAGCCGCTTCCGGGTATCGCCGGGGAGACCGACCATCAAATGCACCCCGGTTTCAATTCCCTCTCCTTTTAAGAGTCTTACCGCGTTTCTTACATCCTCCGATGAGTGCCCCCTTCCCGAGAGAGACAGCACCTCGTCAACCATTGATTGAGCGCCTATTTCCACAGTGGAGACATTGTATCTTGTGAGAAGTTCAAGCCTGTCATCATCTATATAATCGGGTCTTGTTGATATCCTTATGGAGTTTACCATGCCCGCGTTCACATAGGATTGCGCTATATCCAGCAGTTCAATCTGATAGTCCCGGTCTATCCCGGTGAAATTTCCACCATAAAAGGCAATCTGATCGAATCTCCTCCCGCTGTTTTTCAGATGTCGGTCGCAGATATTTCGGATGGTATCCTCTGTAAGCCTGTCAGGATAATTCCCGGCGGTTATCCTCTCGTTGCAGAACACGCAACGGTTGGGACATCCCCTGTATATCACGAATATAGGGATTATCAGTGGTTTCATATCTCTTCCAGTTTCTGCAGCGCTTTCCTGGCTGCGTTCTGCTCGGCCTCTTTCTTGTTTTTTCCGGTCCCGGTTGTTGAAACGGTATCTCCAATGGATGCCTCTATCTCGAAGGTCTTGTCATGATCCGGGCCGAACGCGCTTACAATGCGATATTGGGGTACTAATCTGAACCTGCCCTGGCTGGCCTCCTGGAGGAGCGATTTGTAGTCCAGGTATATGGGGCTTTCGATCCATTCATCGACAAGAGCTTGGAAGGTTGTCTCTATAAACAAGAGCGCTTTTTCGTATCCCCCGTCAAGATAAATGGCGCCTATAATCGCTTCGACAGCATTTCCGAGAATGGAATCCTTGTCTCTTCCTCCGGAATTTTCCTCCCCCCTACCCAGAAGCATAAAATCGCCTATCCGGTGTTCCCGCGCGAGTCCGGCCAGCGGTTGCTCGTTGACCATGGCCGCCCTTACCTTTGACAGCTGTCCTTCAGCATAGTCGGGGAATCTTTTTATCAGTATATCGCTCATGCATAGTTGCAGGACGGCATCTCCCAGAAATTCCAGCCTTTCGTTGTCTTCCCATGCGAGATCCGGATTTTCATTGGCATAGGAACTATGGGTAAGAGATATACCAAGCAGAGTGATGTCACTGAATGTATAGCTCAACATCTCTGACAGTTTTTCGAGACTATCAATCCGTTCTTCGTTCATCCGCTTTTATCCTTCCAATGACTTTTTCCTTAATCATATGATCACCAGTGACCTGTACAATGTGGCTTGCAAGAGACATATCACCTCCGGGGATGAGTACCGGCACATAATTGTCTGAAAATCCCTTTACATAATCTGTCCCTTTGTCTTTGCTTCCCTCCACCAGAACGGAGAGCTTCTTTCCTATGAACCCGCTGTTAAATTTTATCCTTTTTCGGTTGCCTATGTTCCGTAATACAGTGGCGCGTTCTTTCTTAACCGATTTTATGACCTGATCGGGAAACAAGGAGGCAACTGTTCCGGGACGCTGAGAATAGGGGAAAACGTGAAGATAAGCAAGCCTCAGGTTCTCAATAAAACCGACAGTGTTACGGAACTCTTTTTCCCCTTCACCAGGGAATCCGGTTATGACATCTGTTCCTATGGCGATTTCGGGGATCGCGGCCTGCAGTTTTTCCACAAGGTCTCTGAACTGGCCTGTAGTGTAATGTCTTCTCATTAATTTCAGGATACTGTCGTCGCCGCTCTGAAGCGATACGTGAAGATGTCTGCATATTATCTTTGAGTTTCTTATATGGTCAATCATATCGTCTGATATTTCCGTTGGATTAATGGAACTTATGCGCAGTCTCTCAAGCTTCGTGCAATCTTCTATTTTTCTCAACAGACTGAGAAGGGTGGCGGGGGAGGGTAGATCGTGGCCATATTCACCAAGGTGGATGCCGGTGAGAATAATTTCCCTGTAGCCGGTTTCGGTCAGGCCTTGTACCTGCCTGATCACATTTTCCTGCGGGAGACTTCTGCTCCTGCCCCTCGCGTAAGGTATGATGCAGTAACTGCAGAACGCGTCGCACCCATCCTGTATCTTCAGGTATGCCCGGGTCTGTCCGGGGAATCTCGTTACCGGCAGATCTGAGAATGTCCTTTTCAGGCCTATATCGCTGACATCAATCTGTTGTTTTTCATTTGTAATGTTCTGTATAATCCCGGGAAGCTTCTCCTTCATCTCCGTTCCAGCGACCAAACTTACGCCGGGTAGCGCCGCGAGTTCCTGAGGGGCAGTCTGCGCGTAACATCCGGTTACGATAATCGGCGCGGAGGGGTTTGTTCTGTGCGCCCTTCTTACAAGTTGTCTTGACTGGAAATCCGTCTTCGCGGTAACCGTGCAGGTGTTTACTATATATACATCAGCCGGGGAAGTGAAGGGGACGACAGAGATTCCCTCCGCCTCCAGTTTTTCGATGATGCCCGCCGATTCATAATGATTCACCTTGCACCCAAGTGTGGCCACGGCAACACTAAGCATCGCGCAGCCTCCTCTCGATCCATCCCCCACCCGTAAGACAATCTCCCTGATAGAAGACCGCCGCCTGGCCCGGAGCCACCGCTTTTTGCGGTGTCTTAAATATGACACGCACCCGATTATCCGGCAGGAATGTAATCTCGGAATCGACGCCCCTGTGGCGGTATCTTATGTGTGTCTTCGCTCGTAAAGCATCCCGGCTAACGGAACCGGGAGATATCCAGGAACAGTTCGTCGCGATGAGACCCTGCGCCAACTGGTCTTCCTCTCTTCCCACAATTACTTCATTCCTTTTGGTGTCTATCTCCAGCACATAGTAGGGACGCTCGGAGGAGATATTCAATCCCTTTCTCTGACCTATGGTTACCGAATGTATCCCGCGATGTCTTCCCGCGACATTCCCTTTTTCATCCACTATATTTCCTGGCCGGGGGAGGGTGACGGGATAATTCTCAAGGAAATCTCTGTAATTGTCATCCGGTATAAAACAGATCTCCTGGCTTTCCATGCCTGATAACAGATTAAGCCCGGATGCCATCTCTTTTATCTCCTCCTTTGTCTTGTCACCGTTGGGAAATATCAGGTGTTGAAGCTCTTCCTGGCCAAGCTGGAAGAGGAAATAGGACTGGTCTTTGCCTTTGTCGATACCCTTAAGGAGCCGGAAACCGTCTTTCCCGTCCGTGCCTTCAACGCGCGCGTAATGGCCGGTTGCAATACAGCCAAGCCCTCTTTTTTGCGCCTCTTCCAGGAGATACCTGAATTTTATCTTTTTGTTGCACACAATGCATGGATTCGGAGTCCTGCCAGCCAGGTAGTCACTGACGAAATAATCCACTATATTTTCCCTGAATGACGATCTGATATCCAGCCTGTGAAGCGGAAAACCCAGCCTGTCGGCAACGTTCTCCGCGTCCGCCTCATTACCGCCGGGAAACCCGTTTTGTATGTACAGACCTTCAACGCGGTATCCCCCTTCTTTCAGGATCGCCGCGGCCACGGCACTGTCAACGCCGCCGCTTATGCCTACAAGTACACTTTTTGTCAAACCCTTGAGTCCCTCTCAACCATCTGAAGTCATTATTATTTTCATATCAACATAAGATATCCTATTTGTTGAATAATTTCAAGTGCAAGTAATGGCGGCATTCTACCGGCGTGGGAAATTATGGGTTGAATCACGGGCGAGATTAAGGTAGACAAGCTTCTGCGGACAGACAGCTTCCTGGAATTATTATGACCGCGCTGGGTGCCGTACAGAAAATAATGCAGGGTTATGATCAAAAAGGGGGGAAACATGATTTATACAGAGTGTACCGACCCGGATGTCAGGGTGGAGGAAGATTATGTCGTGGTTTCCGATGGTGTTGCGCTCAGGACAATTGATTTTACGCCCCCGTGTGACACGCCAGAGAAACCGATGGTTGTCTTTGTCGCCGGCTGGATCTCGCTTATAGACGGCTGGAAGGATGTGTTGAGGAAGCTTACCCCCTGTTACAGGACACTGTATGTGGAGACCAGGGAGAAGGTCAGCGCCAGGCTTCCGGGGCGCGCGCGCGTGGATTTTTCCATGCCCCGCATGAGCCGGGATATCAGCGAGATTCTTAAGTGTAAAGTTGCGCCGGGGAAGAAATTCTGTTTTGCAGGAAGTTCACTGGGATCAACTGTTGTGTTGGATTACCTGAGCATGGGATTGAGACAGCCGGAACAGTCTATCCTGATAGCTCCCGTATGCGAACTTACCTATCCCTTCTGGCTTCCCCTGTTGCTCAGGCCGGTGCCGCCATCGCTGTATACTGCGATCAAACCTCCTCTGAAGTGGTATCTGCGCAATATCAGGCTGGATAAACACAAAGAGCCGGAACAGGTAAAAAAGTACGAAGGCACGCTGGATGCCGCCGAGCCGGTGAGGCTCAAGGCGAACGCATTCGCGATAAAGGACTACAGCATCTGGGGAAAACTGCCAGACGTCAGGTCTCCGGTGCTGATAATCGGCGCAGAGAGCGATGCCCTGCACGGCCTGGATGTTATGAACAGAATGGTTGCCCTTATGCCGGATGCGGATATGGAGATGATGTCCAGCAACAGAGAAACGCACAGTGAGAAGATGGGGGAATTGATCGTTGATCGTATAACCGGTTTGAAAGGTGTGGAAAGGTGATATATGGCTTCAGATGTTAATGAAATTACGATAAAGTATGAAGAAGATGGTGTTATCATAGTCAAAGAGCTGGACAAGGTGATCCTGTCAAAGGGCGCATGGTCGACAATTATATTCAGATATCAGGATTGGAACCGTACGAAGGGTGAGTACGGACCGGAACGTTTTACTATCCGCCGGTACCGCAAATTGAACGATGAATACCGCCAGCAGAGCAAATTCAATATTTCGAGCAGAGATCAGGCCCTGAAGATTATAAATGCGCTTCAGAAATGGATTGAGGTATAAGAGGTGTATATGCCAATGTTGGCTTGTTGGAATACTGTAAAGTTCAGGAGGTTGTAATCGTGGATAATCTTATCAATTACTTGTCAGCTCATCCGATGGCCCTTATTATACTCGCTGCCGTTGCGCTTTTGTTGATCTACTTCATTTTCAAAGGACTGCTGAAATTGATGTTGATAACAGGTTTGGTGCTTATCGCTCTTTGCGGATACTATTATTATAAAGCGCCCGACGAATTTCCAGGAAATTTAAGAGAAATGGCCGGCCGGGTTGGAGACCATGGCGAAGGTATGATAGAGGCGGGAAAGAACATGATAGAGAAGGGGAAAAACCTGGCCGATAAAGTTGGAGAATCGGTTAAAAAGGGGAAAGACACTACAGCGGATTAGCCTATAGAAGGTTGATTTCCATCGCTCTTACGGGGCAGGCCTTGACGCACAATTCACAACCGTTACACTTTTCAGGATCAAACATAACTTTCATGGTTTTCTTGTCAATATACAGGGCGTCGGTTGAACAGAATGCCAGACAGGCGCCGCAGTGCACGCATTTGTCGATATTCTGTGTAACGCTTTTGGAAAGTGGTTCAACATTCAGGCCCAGATCCTTAAGGTAGCGGATGGCCCGGTCAAAGTTTTTTTTCTTGCCGGTAAGATCAAGGACCACCAGCCCTTCTCTTCGCGGTGACACCCGTGCCCTCATTATGTTGAAGGCAAGATCGAAATCCTTTACAAGGCTGTACACCACGGGTTTATCAACAATATCCGCCTCATAACGAATGACTATCTTCTTTGAATACATGCCAAGCCTCCATGTATCCGATTATCCTAATTTCATAGAAGAGTCAAGATCCTAATCACCGAGCAGGTTGTCCCAGCCAAAGGATGTAAAAGTTTCACTGAGTGGATGATCGTCATTCACGATGTGGTGACTCAGGTTTTGAAAAACCTTTGAGGCGATCCCGTGTACCGGTTTCAGGGGCACAACATCATCCCGGCTGCCGTGATAAAGCATAACCGGCACCCCGATTTCCCGGTTCAGATAGGGGTTGAACTCTTCCAGGTTGAGGGCCGGAGCCAACAGAATGAGCCTCTTGATTTGATGTTCATTGTCACAGGCGTACATTGCCGCCATCAGTCCTCCATAGCTGGAACCGACCAGCACGATGTCCCTTTTGTCTGAAAGTATTCTGCGGAGTTTGGTCATCCTGTCTTCCAGGCTTCCGGGATAATCCTCTATAATCATGTCAGGATACCTTTTCCTGAAGTAAGTTCCCTTGGTTCCCTGGCTGCTGCTTTCAAGACCATGTACAAAGACCCTGATTGTACCCATGTTGTTATTACCTCCCTTTGTCCTTCCGCTATGCGCGATTCATACTATTCAAATGAAAATTTTGCAAGGGTCAGTCATGACAGAATCTGTTGCGCGTGAGTGAACCAGCCGGTAGGTTTTCAGCAAAAATATTGCTTTGATGCTGTTTGCTGTGCTACAAAGCGTCCGAATAGAAAAGGGGTGGTTATAATGGTTGCGGTAACTCCGTTCAGGGCCGTGAGGCCGGCAAAAGAATATGTGAAGGATGTTGCATCTTATCCCTATGATGTAATTGATTCACGAGAGGCAAGGAGACTGACCCGTGAGAACGCAAAAAGTTTTCTGCGTATCGTGAAATCGGAAGTGGATTTCCAGGATGATGGTGTCGATTTTGAGAGAGTGTATGAAAAGGCAAGGGAAAACCTGTACGATTTTCTGCAGAGGGACATCCTGTTTCAGGATGAGAAGGAGTGCTTTTATATCTACAGACAGAAGATGGATGATCATGCCCAGTACGGAATAGTCGCCTGTGTCAGTGTGGCTGATTACGAGTCAGGGCTTATGAAGAAGCATGAGTTGACGAGGAAAGACAAGGAGCTCGACAGGACAAGACACATAAGCAGGGTAAACGCGCAGACGGGGCCTGTATTTCTGACGCACAAGGCTTCGAAAGCCATCGATATGACGGTTAAAGATATCGTTAGGGGTAATCCTGAATATGATTTTACAGCCGATGATGGAACAGTCCATAGTGTTTGGGTCGTGGACGATGAAAATCTTATTGAAAGAATAAAACAGGAATTCGGGGAATTGGATTCGTTGTATATAGCCGACGGTCACCACAGGGCGGCCTCGGCCGTTGCGGTTGCTAAAATGCGTCGGGAAGAGAACAAAGATCACAATGGGAGAGAAGAGTACAACCGTGTAATGGTTATGATATGCCCCCATGATCAGCTTAACGTTATGGATTACAACAGGGTGGTCAGAAACCTGGGCGGGCTTGATGAGGGGCAATTCATCAGGAAGGTGCGGGAGAGCTTTATCCTGTCGGATGATTTCAAGGAAAGATCGCCACAGAGACAAGGCGAATTCGGAATGTATATGAATGGTGTGTGGCGCAGGCTGCAGGCAGTGGAGAAGGATATGGATGAGAATGACCCTGTCGGGATGCTGGATGTATCCATACTGCAGGACAGGTTGTTAAGACCGCTGCTGGGCATTAATGATCCGAGGACTGATAACCGGATACTCTTCGTGGGGGGTATAAGGGGAATGGATGAACTGGAACGGCTCGTGGATTCGGGTAAATATGCGGTGGCCTTTTCCATGTATCCCACGACTATGGATCAGCTTATGGAGATCGCGGACATGGGCAAAATCATGCCGCCGAAATCCACATGGTTTGAGCCAAAGCCCCGCAGTGGGATATTTGTTCATCTGCTGGATTAACCGGCATGTGAGCGTAGTGTGTAGCCTGAGCCCTGAAACGAAAGGGGTACTGAGAGCAAGTGATGGTTCGGGATCATAGGTACTTGGTAGTTCTGGTTGCGCTGTTGGTCTTATTCGCGGCTGTGCCGTCTCTGTACGCGGATATCTATATGTATGTTGATAAAGACGGCACTACCTGTTTTACAAATCTTGTGCCGCCGACACCCAAATATCAGGTAATTATAAAGGAAAGAAAACGATTCTCCAGGTCGCGTTCAACAAACAGGTATGACGAACATATCAGGGAGGCGTCCAGGATGCATGGTGTATCCTTCCCGCTCTTGAAGGCCATAATGAAGGCGGAATCAGATTTTAACCCGAAAGCTGTTTCAAAAAAGGGGGCGAAAGGACTTATGCAGATAATGCCCTCTAATTTCAGGATCCTCGGAATAAAAGACCCCTTTAATCCCAGAGAAAATATTATGGGAGGAGCGCTCTATCTCAGGCAGATGTTGGACCGTTTCAACGGCAAGGTTCATCTGGCGCTTGCTGCGTACAATGCCGGTCCTGACAGTGTTGACCGCTCCAGTGGAATTCCTCCGATAAAAGAGACAGAGAATTACGTAAACAAGGTTATGAAGTATTACAAGATATTCCGAGAAGGATAGAAGACAATACTTCTTTGTAGTTTTTTTGTCTTTCACTCGACCCCTTGAATCCTTGACTCCTTGAGCCCTCTATAATCACCGCAGTCTGCGCATCTCTATTTTTATCCAGACCAATATTATAGAGAATGATATGATATTCGAGATGGGTTGTACCATCCACACACCGTCCAGCCCGAAGTAGAGAGGCATTATGTAAATCAAAGGCACTATAAACAGAAACTGGCGGCCGACCATCAATATCATGGAAGTCAATCCCTTTCCCATGCCAAGCAGGATATTGATCCATACAATCATTGGTCCCACGAGTATCTGTGTGGCGATATACATTCTCAATGCTGGAACGGCAATGGCAAGAAGTTCAGGATCATATGTAAAGGCTGATAGCAATGGACGGGCAAATATTTCAATAAGGAGAAAACTCACCCCTCCTATAAGCGCTGAGAATTTTGTGGTCACACGCGCTATCTCTCTGATGCGGGTATAATTGCGTGCCCCGTAATTAAAGCCTGTCATAGGCATTACCCCATGCCCTATTCCAAAGAGTATCATCATAAGTAATCCGTTTATCCGAAAACCAAGCCCCAGAGTGGCAATCGCCAGATGGCCGAAACTTCCCAGCGTGTGGTTGTAGATTACAAGCACCGCGCTCATCGCGACATTGGTGATAAAAGATGGAAACCCTACATGGTAGATGGGTATTATGATCGACCATCTCGGGATAATATCTCTGAATTTTACATAGTATCCGGAGCGACGTGAGAAAAGAAAGTACAGAGACAGGAAAAAAGTCGAGAACTGGGCCGTTACGGTTGCGACGGCCGCTCCCCTGATTCCCATCTCAGGGAAGGGCCCCCATCCGAAAATAAGAAAAGGGTCGAGGATTGCATTTAATACTGCCGATGTTATGATGACGAACATGGGCACTTTTGGATTACCCTCCGCCCGGAAGAGATAATCTGACATCATCATGAAAAACAGAAAGGGCGCGCCGAACACAACAATTTCCAGATACTTTCTGGAGAGAGGAAGGATGTTTTCCGTGGCGCCGAAGAATCTCAGCACGGGCTCACAGAAAATGGTGCCTGAAAGGATGATTATTATTCCGAAGAATGCGGAGAGAAAAATGATTTGCCCAGCTGTCCCGTTAGCCCTTGAATTGTTTCCCGCTCCGAACATGCGGGAGGCAAAGGAACCCGCGCCCACGCCGGTTCCCATTCCTATGCTTCCAAACAATATCTGGATGGGAAAACAGATGGTAAGCGCCGCGATGGCCTCCGGGCTGACCTTAGCTATCCAGAACGTGTCCACCACGTTATATATTGCCATGGTGAACATTGCGATCACCGACGGCAGACTCATTTTAAGGAGCAGGGATACAATGGGATCTTTTCCCAGGTCGAGCATTTTTTTTTCTTTATTTGTCTTCATATATCAGTGTAGGTTATGCGGCATTCGTATCTTAATCTCAAATACGAGCTCGTCATACACTAAAAAAGGGGATTCGTAAACAGATGAAAAGGGAAGGGTATAACCTTATAGCCATATTAGGACCCACTGCTTCCGGTAAGACAAGGATAGCCGCCATGCTAGCGAAAGACCTCCGTTCGGAGGTAATCTCCGCCGATTCGCGTCAGGTTTACAGGGGGATGGACTTGGGAACGGGCAAGGATACCTCTGAATTTCTGGTGGATGGCGATGTGGTTCCCTGCCATCTGATAGATATCGTTGATACAGGCCATGAGTTCAATCTGTTTGAGTATCAGAAGATGTTTTACCGCTGTTTTTCAGATATCTCCGGCCGTGGGATTATCCCGGTTATGGCAGGCGGAACAGGACTCTATATAGAAGCGGTAGTCAAGGGCTACCGCATGCTCGAGGTTCCGGAAGATCCCGCTCTGCGTGAAGAACTCCAAAAAATGGATATGGATGCCATGAGAAAACGTCTCTTTAAAAGCAATCCTGCTTTGCACAATACGACGGATACGCAGGACAAGGATCGTCTAATTCGTGCCATTGAGATCGCTGAACACTCGAAAGTACATGAGTTTGTTGAAGAAATGGAGCATCCCCGAATCAACCCATTTATCGTCGGTATCCGCTGGGAGAGAAGTGTCCTTCGCGACAGGATTACAGAGCGCCTGAAAAAGCGTATCGATATGGGAATGATCGAAGAAGTCAAAAGCCTCCATAATCAGGGGATAAGCTGGGAGAGGCTGGACTCTTTCGGGCTGGAGTACCGTTATGTGAGCCGTTATCTTCAGGGAAAGATGGATTTCGACGAGATGTTCAGACAGTTGAATACCCGAATACACCAATTCTCCAAGAGGCAGATGACATGGTTCAGGCGTATGGAGAGGCGGGGAACTGTCATTCACTGGATGGATAATGCCGATTATGATTTGATCAAACGGCTGGTTGAGGAACAGATTGGATGACTGTCCCGGGAAACATTGAGAAATATCTGGCGAATTACTCCGTCGGTGACAGGTGGAGTATTATTTCGGAATCTTTTGATGGAATTGATAATGTTGTGGTGATTCCCGCCCTTGCCGAATCTGGCCATATCTTCAAGACCCTTGCCAGTCTTTCAAAGAACCCGCGCGCCGAGCTTTCACGCACGCTGGCTGTCTGCGTAATAAACAACGGGGACGCGGACAATGTGCCGGCGGATGAGTTTACCGACAATCAGTACACACTGAAGGTACTGGATAACAGGGAACAGCCGCCGGTGTTATTCAACAGTGTCAGGCAAAGCGGTCTGCGAATCGCGTATGTCGATGCCTCTTCACCGGGACTGGAAATGCCGGGCAAGACCGCGGGCGTGGGCCTTGCGAGAAAGATCGGCCTGGATCTCGCGCTGGAAATATTCAACTACGATAAGGATTGTCCAAAACTCCTCTTTTCCCTGGATGCCGACACACTGGTGGAGCGCAATTACCTTTCTGTCGTGCGGGACTCATTTGAAAAGGAAAAGACCACGACATCTGTGATTGCCTTTGCGCACCAGGCTGCGGTCTCTGTTGATGAACAGGCCGCTATCTGCTGTTACGAGATATTCCTCCGTTATTATGTTCTCGGTTTGCGCTGGGCCGGATCACCCTGCGCCTTTCATTCCGTAGGCTCCACCATGGTATGCACCGCCGGGGGATACGTGACTGTGAGGGGCATGAATAAAAGGAGGGCAGGAGAGGACTTCTACTTTCTTGACAAGCTCGCGAAGATCGGCAGGATGGGAAGAATAAACACCACCACAGTCCACCCCTCTTCGAGACCATCCCGCCGTGTCCCATTTGGTACGGGCAAGCGGATCATCAGTTTTACCGAAGGGAAGGAAAGTGATTACAGCCTGTACAATCCCCAATCCTTTGCGGTGCTGAAGGAATGGCTCGAATACATGTCATCCTGCCGCGACATGGATTCGGAGATCATATTGGCGCATGCCGAGAGCATACACCCATCTCTTGACACATTCCTCCGCATGAATCGTTTCAGCCAGACATGGAACCGGCTCGCAGAGAACAGCGGAGACCGCGCCCATCTCCGCCGCCATTTTCTCCGGTGGTTCGATGGGTTCAAGACCTTCAAGCTAATCCGCCACCTGACGAACAACGGCCTTCCTCCGGTGGATATGTTTGCCGCCCTGAGACAGCTCATGGAGATGACGGGAAAGAGCCTTCCGATCGAAGTTAAACAGGGCTCCATCCCCCCGCTTCAGGACCGGATGGATATACTTTATTGCCTTAGAGAGCTTGACCGGTGAGGATCCTGGAACATCAGGTTGCTGAAAAAGACCGAAGCTATAAACACCGATTATAAGAGGTTGACATCGATTATATGATTCTCCACGTGGATATGGATGCATTTTATGCATCTGTAGAAGAACTGGACAATCCTCAACTGAAGGGCAGGTGTGTAATTGTAGGAGGACAATCTAAACGCAGTGTTGTGTCTGCCGCGAATTATGCGGCAAGAAGGTTTGGAGTTCATTCTGCCATGCCTGTATTTCAGGCGCGAAAAATATGCCCCGAGGCAGTTTTTCTTCCACCCAGAATGTCCCGCTACAAAGAGCTGTCATCGAAAATTATGTCCATCCTTCGCGAATTCTCTCCACTTGTCGAACCGGTTTCGATTGACGAGGCCTATATTGATATTACCGGCTGTGAAAAACTCTTTGGAGGGGTGAGGGAAATTGCTCTCAGAATCAAGGAAAGGATAAAAAAAAGACTGGGTCTGACCTGCTCCTTGGGCGCCGCGCCGAATAAGTTTCTGGCAAAGATCGCATCCGATATGGACAAGCCCGATGGATTGACAATTATTATGCCGGAAGATGTTGATCAGTTTATAGAATCGCTCCCGATCCATAAAGTGCCCGGTGTCGGAAAAAATACCCATGATAAACTCAAACTGATGGGAGTCAAGACCCTCCGTGATGTGAATAAATACCCCGAAGGAGTACTTGTAAGAAGATTTGGTGCATTTGGCCACAGACTTGTGAAACTTGCCGACGGTATTGACAGATCGGTTGTAACACCTGTCTCGGAGACAAAATCGGTCAGCGCCGAAGAGACACTTCCTGGGGATACTGAAGATAAAAATGTACTCGGGAAATATATTCTGAAACAGTCTGAGAAAATCGGAAGAGAATTGAGAAAATTGGGAATAAAGGCAAGGACGATAAACGTTAAGATAAAACACTCGGATTTCAAACAGGTCACCCGAAGCGTTACAATCAAAGAGCCGACACAATCTTCTGAAGTTATTATCAGGGAAGCTTCTCAATTGCTTGAAAATTACAGGATGTCCGACAAGGCAAGGCTGATCGGTGTTGGAGTGTCCAACTTTGTTTCCGGCGTGGAACAGATACAGACGGATATCTTTGAGCAGGATAATACAAAAAACTCTAACTGGCAAAAGCTGGATAAGGCAATCGACACGATAACAGACAAATTCGGCACAGACGTCATCAAACGTGCGAGCCTGAAAGGCCGGAAATGAGTGTTATAAGTTTTTAGATGAGGAATTCTCGGCAGGTAATCTAAAAAAAAGCACTCTGCAGTTTATATAACCACAGAGTGCCATTTTGTTGCAATGTTTACAGTGCTCTTACATTAGCAGCCGCGGGGCCTTTCTGACCCTGCTCAACATCGAACGTCACGCGCTGACCCTCTTGCAGAGACTTGAAGCCTTCGGCCTGAATCGCGCTGTGATGGACGAAAACGTCTTTGCCGCCATCCATCTCAATGAACCCAAAGCCTTTTCCGTCATTAAACCATTTAACGGTACCTTCTGCCATAATCTGTATCCTCCTTCCTTAGTTTTTTCAAAGTCGGATTACCATCATGACAGAAACAAAAAGGCCACCACTATCTTCAAGGACATGGCGGCCGGTTTTCGCACTTCAAAATGTCTCTATCCAACTTACGGAGTCGATATATAGAGGTTTTTACTAAATGTCAAGAAAATTATTAAAGTTTGTTACTGATCTCCAACGCTAAATGAAAAGGGGTTACAGAAATTGATCTGTAACCCCTTGATTTTATGGTGGGCCCTGTCGGGTTCGAACCGACGACCTACTGATTAAGAGTCAGTTGCTGCTTCCAGCTGAGCTAAGGGCCCCGTATATCTTTAAATGGTCGAATGTATGGTACGCCCGGTTGGATTCGAACCAACGACCAACAGATTCGAAGTCTGCGACTCTATCCAGCTGAGCTACGGGCGCTTTCTTTCTTGTTCGGGCAACA
>JAFDAI010000156.1 GCA_019313905.1 Deltaproteobacteria bacterium
ACACATTCATCAAATATTGAGGTAATCTATTGGATTCTCCAGTTATATGGGCAGAAATTGACTTGAAGGCTATTGCTCACAATGTGCGTGAGCTGAGGCGTATTACTGCGCCGAAAGCTCGCCTGATGGCTGTTGTAAAGGCCAATGCCTATGGACACGGCATCATAGAAGTGGCCAGGCAGGCGCTGCAACATGGAGCAGAAGCTTTAGGCGTGGCAAGGGCAAGCGAAGGGATTCAGATCAGAAAGGCCGGACTTGATGCGCCGGTTCTTGTTTTCAGTTATACCCCTCCGGACATGGCCAAAAAGCTCGTTGAGTTTGATCTCACCCAGACTGCATGTACGTATAAAACCGCCAAACAGCTTTCCATGGCCGCTGGTTCAGCCAGCCAAAAAATCAAAGTTCACATTAAGGTAGATACAGGGATGGGAAGATTAGGGCTGCTGCCGGACAGATTCCGGTCGTTAGCGCCGGATCAGAATATACCCGGCAGTGCGGTCAGTGAAGTCAAAGCGATAGCAGGTTTACAACACCTGGAGCTGGAAGGCATATTTACACATTTTGCAACTGCCGACAAAGGAGACAGGTCTTATGCAGAATATCAGTTTAAAATATTTATGGAATTGCTTGACCAGCTCAAGCTTGCGGGGCTGGAGATTCCGGTAAGACATTCCGCCAACAGCGCGGCAATAATAAACATGCCGGAAACACATCTTGATATGGTGCGCGCCGGTATTTCAATCTATGGCTTGTTTGCCTCTGATGAAGTGGATAAAAGCCGGGTTGAGCTGAAACCGGCGATGGAGCTTAAGGCTGAGATAATCAGCTTAAAAAGGGTTCCCGCCGGTTTCAAGGTCAGTTACGGCGCAACTTATGAGACTGAAAAATCAACAACAATCGCAACAGTGCCTGTCGGGTATGCAGATGGATATAACAGGCTGCTGTCTTCCTGTGGCCATATGCTGGTATGCGGCCGCAGAGCGCCGATTGCGGGTCGTGTATGTATGGACATGACCATGCTTGATGTTGGGGATATCCCGGAGGTTTCACATGGAGATGAGGTGATAATTTTCGGCAGACAGGGTAGTGGGTTAATAACTGTCGATGAGATCGCCTCAACCTTAAAAACAATTAATTATGAAATTGTATCCACAATAACAGACCGTGTGCCAAGGATTTATTTGCGATAGCCCGGCACGTAGTGAAGCTTTAGCGCTATCCAGTATTTTCAGTTAGTTGCAACTCCTATGGACTCCGGTTTTCACCGGAGTGACGACTTTTTACGAGAGCATCAGATTTGACACATTGATCTTAAAAAAGAGCTGTTGTAAAATTATTACTTGATTATATAGATAAATTCGGATATTTTATTAAAAGTATGCGGGGGTGCCTGACAGGGCTGAGAAAATACCCTTTGAACCTGACCTGGATTATACCAGCGTAGGGAGCGGCAGTTGAATAATCAAGCAATTTATTTTCAAAAGGGCCATTTCCTGACACAGTAGAATGTTTCATGTTCTTCCCCCCCCCCCAATTCAAGATTTACACCTAATTTGATATTTCCCTATTTTTCTATAAAGCTCATTTCTTGAGATTCCTAAAATTTTTGAGGCCCGGGATTTATTTTGTTTTTGTAACAGAAAAAGAGGAAGTGGATTCCAGATTACTCGTTTTCAGCATATATTTAGGAAGATGATGAGTCTCTATTTCAGTTTCTCCATTCTCAAGAGAAATAAGGGAAAAAATTAAAACGTTCTTTAATTCTCTAATATTACCCGGCCAAGGATATTTCCGAAATAATTGCATAACGTTTTGCCCCACTTTTATTTGTAAATCAGGCGGCTTATCTTCCATTATAGTTAATAAATGTTGTATAATCTCAGGCAGATCTTCCGCCCGTTCTCTTAATGGTGGAACTTTTAAAACTAAGATATTAATACGGTGATAGAGGTCTTCTCTGAATGCGCCTTTGGCAACGGCTTCTTCCAGGTTCCTATTTGTAGCGGCTACCAACCTGAAATCTGAAAAAATAGCATCTGATTCACCAATTTTTTCTATTTCTTTGGTTTCAATCACCCTGAGAATTTTAGATTGCATGGTTAAAGGTCATTCCCATATTTCATCCAGAAATATGGTTCCTCTGTCAGACAGCTCAAATTTACCGATTTTACCTCCTTTTCTTGATCCTGTGAAAGCTCCTTCATTATAGCCAAACAATTCTGATTCCAATAGATCCTTTGGAATGGACGCACAATTTATTTTCAT
>JAFDAI010000077.1 GCA_019313905.1 Deltaproteobacteria bacterium
AAAAGGAGATTAAGAATGGCCCAAAATTGGAAAAGCAGTGTGGAAGAATTGGCAGGACCAGAGCCCCGGCCTATTGTGTATGTATTCAATCAAGGAGGCGATAGCCTACCAGGCAGCTCAATAAAAAAACCAACTAACAAAAAGAAGTACCCATCTGGTGTATTCCAGGAAAGGGAGCTACATGGCGCTTTCGACGGCAATAATTAAAAGGACATTGCCTGATGTTATTGGTAAACTCTGTAGAAAATTCAATCTGCAGGAGTGGACAGGTGACGTTGTATATGAGGACAGGATGAGCGGCGACACATGCGCTGGTATCCACATTGATGAGGACTATTTGGATTATACAATAACTGTAAGCAGCGAGAAGATTAGAAAATACATGAATGAACCTGATGCGAAAACTATCTTTATGGACTGGATGGTGCATGAACTTATGCATATTATCGTAGATCCAATATACTTTATGGCTGTCAATAGCGTGACAAATATGACTGGCCCTTTTTTGGAATCAAAAAGAGAGCAGGCAGTGCAACGCCTTACGAATATTATGTTAAAAGATATAGATGTGGAGGAAGTATGGGGATAACGCAAGCATCAATAAGACAAGGAAATGAGTTCCTTTTTGCTCAGCAGGTAGTGGATTTTCTCGAATTGGCGTTCCCTGGATGGCCATGGACCGCATCTGTTGATGGGGGAATTTTATATATTCTCAACACTGCGCTGAGTGATAAGTGGGGTATACAGTGCCGCGTAGATAAAGTGGATAAAAGAGGGGTTTTGCAACATGGTGGTGAGCTGCTCGAAAGATTTGAGATGCCATACTCCTACTCCAATGCAGCTCTGGAAGACGCAAAAAGAGATTTTACAGGTACACCTATATCAGAAAAGTGGACAAACGACCGCAGGTACTACAGCAAAAATGAGAAAAAATGGAAGGCATGATTGACAGAACGTAACAACTTATTTATACTGAGTTATTTAAACAGATATGTAATATAAGATGGAGATATTTAATGAAGGATAGCAGCGAATCAGTATTAGAAGACGGTGCTGTTGGTTCTATTGATGAGATATTTGAATCTGATAATGATATAGATTATTTGCGACTTGTTAAAACCGCTTATGGATCTTCTACTGATTACATGTCTTCCAATCTCAGAACTCAGTGGGAAAGAAACTACAGTAATTTTCATTCAAGACATCCGAGTGGGTCTAAATATAGAACAGAAGCTTTTAAACATCGTTCCAGATTGTTTAGGCCTAAATCACGCGCTACAGAACGGAGCAAAGAAGCTGCGCTTATAACAGCTGTTTTTTCTACATCTGATATTGTAAATATCAAACATTCCGACGAGTCAGATCCACAAGGCGTAGAATCTGCGAGAGTATGGAAAGAAGTGATGAATCTTAGGCTCAAGAAGACGATCCCATGGTTTAAAATTGTAATCGGTGCATTCCAGACGGCTCATATTTTAGGAACTATTATATCGTATCAGCCGTGGGAATACGAAGAAGTGGAAACTATCGAGACGACCACGAAAACAGAATACAATCCAGATACCGCTGAGATGGAGACAGTTACTGGAAGGACTACAAAAAAAGAGGTTATAAAAGACGGACCTCGTATAGATCTTATTGCAAACGAAAATCTTCGTATTGATCCTGGTGCAGATTGGACAGATCCCATAAACTCTAGTCCGTATTTAATTCAGCTGATCCCCATGTATATCGTAGATGTGCTTGACCAGATGGAGGTAAAAGACCCTAAATCCGGTCAACCAAAATGGAAAAAACTTTCCAAAGAGAAGATTGCTTCTTATGGATCAGAGACTATGGACTCTGATTCTATCAGACAGGCGCGTGAAGCTGATAGACAAGATCCTATCGATGATCAATATACTGACATCGACGAGCATAAAATTGTGTGGGTGTATAGAAATATATTCAGAATCCCAAAAAAAGGGGACATGGTTTTTTACACTCTTGGATCTAGATTTCTCCTCACTGATCCTGTACCACTCAAAGAAGTTTATATTCATGGAATGCGTCCATACGCCATGGGTCATACTGTTATTGAGGCTTTTAGAAATTATCCTACAGGCGTCACACAACTCGGACAAGATATACAAGCTGCGACGAACGATAATCAGAATCAACGATTCGACAATATTCGACAAGTGCTAAATAAAAGATATTTCGTGAAGCGCGGGTCCACTGTAGATCTTAGATCACTAAGACGAAATGTTTCAGGATCTATAACGATGATGAACGATCCGGAACGAGATGTGAAAATACAAAAAACAGATGATATCACAGGATCAAGTTATCAAGAACAAAATCTTTTTAATGCTGATTTCGATGAAATATCAGGTAATTTTTCCGCGAGCACTGTTCAGACTAATAAAGAACTTGGTGAGACCGTAGGAGGCATGCGGATGCTGAAAGATCCGGCAAATATGATGACTGAGTATGTCATCAGAACTTTTGCTGAGACTTGGATTAAACCGGTACTCACACAAATTCTTGCACTTGAAAGAGCATATGAGTCAGATGAAAATATTCTATTGGCAGCTGGTAAGAAAGCTAAAATAGAGAAACTACCTGAAAATCTTATGAGAGCACAGCTTGATCTTGAAATAAACGTTGGCTATGGAGTAACTGATCCACAAGCTAGAGTGACCAGGCTTCTTTTTGGTATGGAGACGGCAAGCAGACTGGCTCCTAAACTTATGCAAAGAGCAAAAGATAATGAGATCGCAAAAGAAATCTTTGGTATCCTTGGATATGAGGATGGGTCAAGATTTTTTATGAGCGATGAAGAATTTTCACAATTCCAGCAACAGAACCCGCCGACTCCATCTGAAGTTGATAAGCAGATTGCATCAAATGAGAAGATCCAAGTTGCTAAGATAGAGCAGGATAGACTTATATGGGCTGAAAGAATCTTAAGTGACGAGCGCAAAAAAGCGGCTGATATAAGATTGCAAATGAACCGCGAAGATACACAAGGTAATATCGCTTTGGCGAAAGAAGCCATTGATATAGAAAAATTAAATCTTGACAAGCTTGATTTAAAATTTAAAAGAGAGGATACTTTAAGAAAAGATGCCGAGATAAAAGACAAAGAGCAACCAACGCTAAGCAGAAGCGCTGGGACTCAAAAGAAAGGAAAAGAATAATGACGGAGTTTTTAACCCAAGATGAAGAAGACGCCAGATACTCAGCAGAACTTAGAGAAGAACTCGAAGAACAAGACCGTCTGGAGCTTGAGGACAGGGTAAAAAATGATTACGTGGTTGGTAAAATCAATGACACATCTAAAATGTGTCAACGGTTTCTGAATAGTGACTTAGGACGTTTTATACAAAATGAAGCCATCAAAGAATCTGAAGATGCTAAAGACAAACTTGCGAGCCTTAAAATGAAAAATTTCGGGGGCCAAGAGCAATTTCTTGATAAGATTAAAGAATTGCAATACGCAGCACATATTCCGGCACTTGTTATTACATGGCTGTATAGAGCTATCCAAAGAGCTGAAGAAGAAGCCAAAATTAAATACGAGGAGTAAAAATGCCTAAAACTGCTATCCAAGAGGACGTAGATAAAACAACGGCAATTGTTGTCGATACAGATATTACACAGGTAGAGCCTGTTGTAAACGCTGAACTCGATATCGATACAAAAGTAAGTCGTGAGGAGATAATGGATCGAATCACGGCGCGGCGCAACGAAGAGATGCAGAATGATCTCGAAGTTGAGACTGTCAAGGAAGTAACAACTGTTGAGGAAGAGATCGAAATAGAGCCTTCAGATAAAACGGTTAAAATCAAAGTTGATGGTATTGAGTCCGAAGTAACTGAGAAGGAAATAAGAGAATACCAAAAACAAATAGCTGCTGATAAAAGATTGGAAGATGCAGCCAAAAAAGAAAAAGAACTGCTTGATCGGCAAGCAGCGATAGATGCCAAAGAAATAAAACTTTCGGATTCTATTAAGACGTTTGAGGAAATAACCAAAAAAACTCAAGCTATCAAGGCAGAAGAAGACGATGATTCGGAAGCATTGGCGGATCAACTCATAACGAGTGTTTTCGAAGAGGATAAAAAGACGACCGCGAAGATTTTGAAAAAAATTCGGTCTAAACCTGAGACCGGGAAGGTTATCGAAACACAGAAAATAGATAGAGGCGAGTTAAGTCAAGCTGTGAATCTTGCACTCAGTGAAGAAAAAAGACTTGCTGCTGTTAGAAATTTTGAGAAGAACCATACTGATATCGCAAAAAGACCTGGGCTAAGAACCGAAGTCAATGAGCGCACTAAAGTTGAAATGAGAGAAGATCCTGGAGCATCTTGGGAAGATGTCATAGAGAGAGCAGTCAAGTATGTTCGAAAAGACCTGATAAAATTATCGGGCATGAAGGAAGTTAAAAAAGAGAATGATGTTAAGAACGAACTTGCGAATCGTAAAGAGAAAAAAGTTGTTTTGGGTAACTCCGTAACATCTACCGTAAGTGCCAAATCCAGCATGACTACTAAGTCTGCTGAACCTACTTTAACTGTGATTCAACAAATGAGAAAGAGCAGGGGACAGCCTTATTAATTATTTACGTTCCCTGTAAACTAAAGGAGAAAAATTATGTCCGGACAGATTTGGGCAGTAAACTCAAGAGGTGGTTATATGTACAGTGATAACCTAACCACTGAAATGAGAACTAAGTTACAACCTACGTTGAAATTCCGTCAATTTTGCGATGCAAAAGATGCGTCAATGCAGGGTTTAGGTAAGGGGGATACGTTCCATTGGAACATTTACTCCAACGTGGAGACACAGGGAACAACACTGACAGAAACAAGTGTTATGCCAGAAACAAACTTTACAATTGACCAGGGCACATTGACCATTGAGCAAATGGGCAATTCCGTTAAGAAACTAGCGGCTTTGATTTTTACTGAGTTTTCTTCGTTTATTTATAAGCTTAACCCCATAATTATCAGTCGCAATATGGCATTTTTTGCATAATGTGATTAGATTGGAAGGTTCGAATACAAGACTATGATCTTCGGAAACAGCTACTACATGATGGACTTCGAGTTTTATACTACTCCCTCTGCCTTTGTAGTTATGGTCGCCACATTCTTGGCATGTATAATTATCTCGCTTCAGAATTTTCTTGGTGAGTGCTTTATAGGCTGCTGTGGATACAGGGCCATATGCTCCTCCGCACCAATTCCCATGATCTTTTCCGGATTTAATACCGTTTTTGTAAAAATTTTTAGTGAGACCTTTGTTCCAAGGTGTTTGACCTTTTTTAGATTCCAACCATTTTTTTCTATATTCCGGACAATTACGCTGGAGATTGTGAATATGACTAAAATCGTTAAAAGGCTCGTGGCCTGGTTGAAATCCCATATTTTTCATAGATGGGTGGTCTCCTTTTTTAAGAGTTTTGTTCCATGCTTGAATCTTTCCAAATTGGGTTTTTGCTGTACTTGGGTTATGCCCTCTTTTATATTTTGGAATATAAAGGATCGCCCCTTTGGTTCCTATAAGAGTATCATAATCATCTGGACATTTTTTAGTTCTTTTGTTGGTGTACACAGGAAATGCGTTAAAAAATTCATCGCACCCGCACTGACAAATTTTTTTGCATCGCACCCGCACTGACAAATTTTTTTGATAGGCTTTTGTTTTTTGGATACCCCCATAATTCTAAAACTCCTTATGTTAGATGTTCAGTACACTATACAGGAAAACAAGATAGAATCAATAGAAAATTGTGTGAATTGCTGGAACACCCTAAGAGCTGTAGTTACTACAACGTGATTGGTAACAATGAGCGTGATAGTTTGAAAAACACCGCAGATTGGGCAATCAGCAGCCGAGCTTCCTGGGAACAGGAAGAAGGTTCAACGACTAACGCATACAATCCAGAACGGATGATGAAGCGACAAGAGCGCACAACCTCTAAAGAGGATGATATAGTCTGGGCTCGTGTGAAAATACGAGAAATGGTTTAATTAAAAAAGCCATGATAACACGCCGACCCTACACTGGCAAGCTTGATGACCTTTCCGAGCAACCCGTAAAAGAAATTATAAGAAAGGTATTGGTAAACGATGCGAAGAAAGCGATTGATACTGAAGCACATGATCAGTTCAAAGCTGCTCCTCTTCGTGTAGCAGCAACAGCGACGGCTGCGATTACATTAACCACAAACGGAACCGCAACCGTTACAAACAGTATTGCACTTGGAACTTCTCATGTTAAACTTATCGTCGATGAGATGAAAGAACGTAATATTCCCGCGTATATGGGTGATGATTATTACTCTCTCGCATGGCCTTCAACGTATCGGACATTCAAAGACAATCTTGAAAGCAAAAGTTTCTATGTTGAAACCGGGTTTGCTCACATAATGAACGGTGAAATCGGTAGATATGAAAGTACAAGGTTCGTTGAACAAACCAATATTGCTAAAGGAGCCGGATCTACTGCGAATACCGCCTGGACCAACGCCAAATCTGATTGGGCATTTTTTATGGGGGAGGACACTGTAGCAGAAGCAATCGCGGTACCGGAAGAAATTCGTGGAAAGATCCCGACTCAGTATGGCCTTTCACGAGGTGTGGCGTGGTATGCGTTACTTGGTTTTGGCCTTGTTCATACAACGTCAATGGATAGTTCAGCAAATGCGCGTATCGTCATGTGGGACAGCGCAGCGTAATATGGAGGTAAAATAATGTATGACCGCGATAAATATGAATCGTTTGTTTTCCCCGAGTGGGATTTTGGGGACGGTGCTACCGTCGATATAGTATCTTTCAGACTCCCTCCTGGGATGCAGGGCAACCTCGTAAATGTAGGCGTGGCTATTACCGAAACATTCGCATGTGACAGTACAGCCGCGTTGGTAGAAGTTGGGACAATAGCGGACCCGGACGCATACGCATCACTTACTGTGCCCGACGACGCAGCAGACACAGATTTTTTTGATGTGAGCGACGATACCGACGCTATCATATCCCATACGGGGGAATCTCAGATAGCCGCTGACAGTCTTATATCTTTGAAAGGCACCGTAGGAGTCGATGCTGGAACCGAGGCAGGCAAAGGTTTGGTTATTTTAACATTTAGAGTTTGGGTGTAGTAACCATTTAATATATATATTTTACAAGGAGAGTAAAATGGCCAGCTCAAAAAAACTTCTTGATAATGGGTTGAATGAACAATCCACTATCAGTGAAGATCCTGGAAAGTACGGCATGGATAACATGTCAGACAAGAAAAACCAAAAGCCCGAACCCACACCGAGACAAAAAGTCTCTGAAAAAGGTAAGAGCTTTACCATCTGCTAAAGCCAAGGGAGCGATCTTTTTCGCTCCCGAGCTTTTTATGGAGGAGCGATGAAACAAAAAACAATGCCGATATGCGAAGAATACGATCCATCCAGGGGAAGATCTGACGATTTAGATCACAATGTCAATAAGTCAGAAAGAGAACTTGGATACATCAAAGACGAAAACGGCAGCATATATAGCCCAGGAAGTTCCGAACGAAGGAATACATGGGGCGAAGCTGTGTCACACCAAGACGGGAGATCGAATCCAAGAAGAAGGGACTTTTGATATATGATTCAACTCAGATTAGATAAAACAAAAGACTACGGAACGATTATTGGAGATCCTGGAGATGGGTCCAAATATGAACAAAACTGTATAAGATTCTCTGCTGATGGTAAACGCATAACGCCGATATCCGAAGAAGAGAAGAACGCTGTCGTCGCTGCTAACAAAGCGATTGAAGATGAAAAAGAAGCTGAAAAGGAAAAAGAGGCGGCAATCGACGCAGCAGTAAAAAAGATGCAAGATTCTGTCAAAGAAGACAAGACGGAAAAAGAACTGCCGGATGGTTTTATGACATGGAGTAGAGAAGCTTTAGTAAACTTTGGGAGAAATAAGTTCAGTTTGGAGTTCAAAGGCAACAAAAACCAAGTCCGGAATAAAATCAAGGCACTTTTATAATGAGAGTTTCGCGTTTAGACAAAGAAGTATCTTGGGAACAGCAGGATTATGGGGGCAAAAGACCCGGCAAATCCGTATGCGTACAGCGATATGGCGGATTCGGTGATATGTTGCAGGTATCATCGATACTTCCTGGTTTAAAAGATCAGGGTTTTTACGTCACTGTGAACACAGATACTGTAGGATTTGATATAATAAAAAACGATCCTTATGTCGATGAAATTTTTGTGCAGGAACATGGCCAAGTCGAAAACTCAAAACTTGGAGAGTATTGGGAACGGCTATCTAAGTGTTTCGATAAATTCATAATGTTATCCGAATCTGTGGAACGAACTCTCTTAGCTCTCCCTGAATTAAGGGAGTCTACATGGCATCCGGATTTTAGAAGGATGGTTATGGGTACCGTCGATTATTTAGAGGCAACTCATGCAATAGCCGAAGTTCCACTACCTCCTAGAGTTAGATTCTACCCAACGGACGAAGAAAGAAAGTGGTCAAACGGATTTCGAAAAAGTCTTGGCAAAAATACATTTGTGTTGATGTGGGCGCTATCAGGATCGTCCGTACATAAAACTTGGCCTTATCTGGATATCATAATCGCACGTCTTTTAAGCACTTTTCCAAATGTAAAGATAGTCACCTGTGGCGACAGTCTCAGCAAAGTATTAGAATGCGGGTGGGAAAAAGAGTCGAGAGTCATAACAAAAAGCGGAGAGTGGTCTATCCGAAAAACATTGGCATTCGCTGAAAGATGCGATTTTGTTGTCGGACCAGAAACAGGTATTTTAAATGCTGTATCAATGCTGTCAATACCAAAAATACTGATGCTTTCGCATTCGAGCCCAATGAATATTGGAAAAAACTGGATCAATGCTTTTATTCTTACCCCGGAAAAAACACCTTGCTATCCTTGCCATATTTTACATAGAGGCTTTGATCTTTGCTGTAGAGACGATATAACAGGAACAGCAATGTGTGCTGCCAATATCAGCGTCGAAAAGGTATGGAACATTTTATTTGAGAAAATAAAAGGAGTTGGAAATGAGCACGTATCTCGCCCTATGTCAGAAGTTTCGTAAACTTGTCGGAATTTCTGGAAGCGGCCCTGCTGCTGTTATCGATCAATCTGGAATGAACGAAAAAATAACAATTTGGGTTGCGGATGCTGATGAGTACATCCAAAGAAGATGGGAAGATTGGAATTTTCTCTTGGAACCCAAAGCAATTATCACAGCCACAGC
>JAFDAI010000157.1 GCA_019313905.1 Deltaproteobacteria bacterium
GTTTGAAAGACACGGCTTCGCAGCCCGGACAGTGGATTTATTCAAGGAGACGGCTCGAGAGATTATCGCAGACAGAGTAAGAGACACAGCAAAAGGTTTCTGGGAGAAAATGGGGTTTGAAGATATGGACGATGGAAACTATGTATGGTCTTCTAAAGGCGGATGAAGTTTACATCATAACTATTTTGTTGCAATTATCCACCTGAATGGCAACTGCTCACATATTTGTTGGTTTTCCACTTTGAACCCTACCTGTTTAAGTTTCTTTTCATATTTTTCACATCTTTCGGAATAGGAGGTCACGGTATCTGTACCCATATAAGAAGGAATTAAAGCACAATTATGACCCTCGATTGCGCACCAATTTCTTATATTATATTCTACTTCCAAAATACTCTTTTTATAGCTTGCCGGTTTCTCTGCAATTAACAGTTCACCCCTTTGCAATTTGGGCCTATCCTCGAAAATATCACGGCACTGAACCTCCATCTCACAACCCAGGTGATTTTTTAAATCTTCAACACAAGCGATAACCTTGGGGTCTACGTCAATAGCCCTCACCCCTGTACGGCCCAGTTTTGCGAGGGCCAGTGAAGGAATGGCCAATCCACAACCGATCTCAACGAATCCATTCAGAGACAATTGTGATAGTCTCTCACCGAATTTTACACCAACTTCAAGTAATATTAAGATAAGGCTTTCATTCCGTGATCCTGTTGAGGAAAGAAAATCCTTATAAATGCTCAGAATATATTGCCAATCCTCAGGAAATATTGCTTTTAATCTTGAAATCATAAGCTCCTCTTCTTGATAATTGAACTGTTCATTTTAATATAGATTATTTGCGGTGGCGGACAAAAATCTGAGATGGGTGCCCCGGTAAGCAGGGAAATAATGTAAAAAATTTCCCAGTACCGGTAAAGATTTCCCCATAGAGACAGAAAAAGTAAGGCAAAAAATTCGGAACTTACAAGGATATTTTTTCATATTGCAGTTCGGTAACTCCCGAGGGGACGGAATTGCCTCTTTCAATGCGAAAGGGCAAATGGCACGTATTATTTTTGCCATTCTGTTTGACCATGTACATCGCTCTATCAGCCATACATATCAATTCTTCCGGATCGCTCACATATTCAAAATCGCCATTATTAAGGGTACTTACACCCAGACTTGCGGACACTGAAATCTTAATATCTCCATAGAAAAAGATATGGCCTGCAACTTTTTTCCTGATTCTTTCAGCCAGCGCTACAGCTTCAGGGCCGCCCGTGTCTGACATAAGGACAACAAATTCTTCACCCCCAAAACGAATCAGCACATCTTCATTGCGACAGAGTCCCTCCAAAACAGACGTTACTTCCTTGAGCAGCCTGTCACCCATAATATGGCCGTATGTATCATTAATAGATTTAAAGTCATCCAGATCGATAAAAATAGAGGAGAGCGGTAAACCATGCCTCCGCGCCCTGGCAAATTCCTCTTCAAGCCTTATCTGCAGATACCTTTTATTATAGATCCCCGTCGCAGCATCAATAAAATTAACCTCTTTCAGCCTCTCTATTTCAGATCGAAGATTAAGATTTTCAATAAACAGTTCTCTGTTTTTTTCAATAACATCCCCACGGATTTCAACCAACCGATTAAAGGAACAGAGTCCCCGCTTAAACAACCCGGCTGAATATTTTAATTCACCGATATTTCTCATGACAGCATCCGATTCTCAAAGGTATTTTTTAATTATACTTTTGCAAACTTTTGCAAAACGCATGCCATCTTCAGAACCCAATCGGGGGTCAGGGAATAGGAATCAGGGGGCAGGAGCCAAGAAAAGAATTTGCAAGATGATTTTGGTTTTATCCCAAGTCAAGGGGTAACCCCAGAGCCTGCGCTGAAAGTTATTGACGGTTTTGGTGTAATTGGCAAGTATCTTGCAAAAGCTTTAGCAATCAAATCCGTTTTTAGAGAACGGAACAGGAACATGGTGCATACGTTGGAGATAAAAACCACTATCATACCGATTGCCGGCGGGAAGGGCGGGGTCGGCAAGACCTTCTTCACGGCCAATCTTGCCATTGCCCTGGCGGAGATGGGACATCCGACCGTAGCGGTGGACATGGACCTGGGAGGATCCAACCTGCACTTTTTTCTGGGACTGCCCAACCGGTTTCCGGGCATCGGGAACTTTCTGAAGGTACGCAGCGCAGAGCTTGAAGAAATGCTGGTCTCCACAGAAATCCCCAATTTGCAGTTCCTGCCCGGCGATGGCCTGAGCCCCTTTATGGCCAACATCCCCCATGCCCAGAAAAT
>JAFDAI010000158.1 GCA_019313905.1 Deltaproteobacteria bacterium
GCAAGATCGCGAGGTTATTGCTCACCTTAAGTTTGAAAACCTGTCAGGAAAACACAGATTGAAATGGGAGTGGTATGACCCGAGCGGCAATCTTTATTATTCTACAGGCGATTTCCCCTTTAAGACGCCGAGTGGGAAGTATGTAAGAGAGGTAACCGCATGGCATAGGTTATCTATTCAAGGTGATAAGGCAGCCGAATATGCGGGTCAGTGGAAGGTAAAAATCTTTATAGATGATGAACTCCTGGAATCTAAGCTTTTTGTTCTAAAGGGTCCTATCGATGTAGCTATTCTTCCTGAGAATAGGCAGAAGCCTTATCCCAAAGACTGGGGACTTATAATAGGCATAGAAAACTATGCTGATTTGCCGCATGTGGAATATGCGAGAAGAGACGCCCTCATTGTAAAGGAATATTTTGTTAAGATTATGGGTGTGCCTGAAGAAAATATTATTTTTCTAATAGACAGCGATGCAACCAAGGCCAGGATAGAGGGGTATCTCAAGGAGTATGTTCCGGCCAATGTCGGGAAGGATACGACTCTCTATGTTTACTTTGCCGGCCACGGTGTTCCTGATATGAAAAAAGGTGATCCCTATCTGGTTCCGTACGATGGAGACACACGCTTTATCGCACAGACGGGATATAAACTGAAAGACTTCTATCAAGACTTGGACAATCTCGACATACAAAGAGTCTTTGTGTTTCTTGATTCCTGCTTTAGTGGTGTTAAACAAGCAATTCCTATCCCGAGGCAAAACATGGGCTTTTTACGTATTTTTTGCTAAGGGCGCTAAAGGGCGAGGCTGATGCAGATGATGATCGCTGGATTAGCGTGAAAGAGATCTTTGAGTATGTGGAAAATCATGTCGTCAGGGTGTCGCGCAGGATGGGAACGGAACAAACTCCTACCATCACTCCTTCTTTGGACAGGCTCAAGGATATAGGAGTCAGCAGGGTGCTGAGGTAAGCATGAAATGGCAAACAGGAAATCATAGGATCTCACGTGTTCTGTCGATTTTTATCCTCCAGTTCGCTATTCTGGTCCCGTCTCTCCCTGCCCGGGATGTCCAATGGGTTACAGTTGAAGGCATAGCTCTGATGGAAGATTCGAGCGAGGAAGAAGCCAGAAACCGCGCCTTGGAAGATGCCATGCATAAGGCTGTGGGGCAGGTTGTGGGGAGCAATATCTCGGTGGAGACGATCCTTGTTAACTTGAGGCTTTCAGGCAGCATAGTCGGAGTCATACCCTATGGCAGGGTCGTTGATAAAGAAATAATAGAGGAAGGCATGGAGCCAATTCTTAGGAAAGGACAAGCCGTGCCTTCCTTGAGATACAGGGTTAGGATGAGGGCAGGCGTAGCTGAGGAGACAACAGGTACAGACCCGTATTTCAGGGTTGATGCCTCCTTGAACCGGTCCAGCTTCAACGACGGTGATGAGATGTTGATAACCATCAAGCCGACAAAGGATTGCTATGTTTCAGTCTTTATCATATTAGAAGACGAAAAGGTCATAAGGCTGATGCCAAATCGGCTCAAAGAGGATAATTTCCTGAAGGCCAATCAAACCTTTTCTTTCCCTGACGAGGACGACAAAAGAAGTGGGATAAAACTTAGGGTCCACACGCCCGAGAAGAAGGATGCTGTTACGGAGACAATCTATATATTGGCCCTCGAACAACCTCTTAAATCCAATGCTGCCGGATTCCAGGAAGGCATTTATGGCATATATAATGGCGAGACAGCATTTATGAGAGACTTGATTAAGGAAATTATTGCCATTCCCCTTGGCAAAAGAGCAGAGAAGTTGATGCAGTATCAAATCAGGAAAAAGAACGGAGGTGTGAAATGAATTTTCTTAGAAGAATACTTACAATAGTATTAATCCTTTCAGTTCTTGGCCTCTATTTTCCAAAGATAACCCTTGCCGGGCCGGGCAGCTTGTTCGCCAAGGCAGTCGGCATAACAGAACACCTCCCTGAGATTCTCGCACCGCCGGAGGAAGTAATACCGGTGGAAGAAGTAAAAAAAGGAAAAAGAAGAACGTGGCTTTGGGTACTTGGAGGTGCGGTACTCGTCGGCATTATCGCTGCCGCTGCCGGTGGTGGCGGTGGTGAAAATGTCAGTGTCGGTCCGTCTGGATCTGAGGCTGCTTGAATAACGCAAACTACCAAAGGAAAGTAAGATGAAACACCTAAATACCAGAACACAATTTGGCTTTTCTATTTTGTCTTTTGCTCTTTGCCTTTTTCTTATTCTGCTCTGTGCCTGTGGTGACGGCTCTGGTACGTCCGATGAGCCTTCCTCTGATACCGATGAGGCTTCTTCTGATACCGGCTCAATTGCCTTTAGTCTTGTGTGGGAGGAGGA
>JAFDAI010000042.1 GCA_019313905.1 Deltaproteobacteria bacterium
CTTTTGTTAATGTCACTCTGTATCGTGGTGCCATATCGCCCTCCTCATCTATTGAAGACGACTATAACAGATATTACACAGAATGCGAAGCTTTAAATTTTACAGTGTACTAGGTCAAAGGCGTCTTTTATGATTTTCACCCGGTTACCCTGCGGTATGAATCTTACAGCCACAATGTCAAATCTCGCGTTGTGGTCGGTAAGTCCCTTTTTCTGCAGATAGTTGAGTGCCACTTTTGAAATCTTTCTCTGTTTGATTATGCCGACGGCCTCTTCAGGCGAGCCAAAATTGTTCGATTTTCTGCTCTTTACCTCGACAAAAACTACCACTCCGGCATCCATGGCGATAATATCAATTTCTCCATAAAGGCATCTGTAATTTCTTTCGACGATCCTGTACCCTTCTTTTCGCAGGCAGGCGGCCGCCATATCTTCCCCTTTTTTGCCCTTCTCTATGTTATTTGATCCTGAAAGACCTTCTGTGGATCTTGCATCGGCCATGTTTTTTCACTGCCTCTCGATGTTCCTTTGTGCCATACCCCTTGTTCTTGAGGAAGTTATACTGGGGGTACAGGACATGATATCTGTCCATGAGCTGGTCTCTTGATACCTTGGCTATTATGGAAGCGGCTGCTACGGAAACACTCAGGGAATCTCCCTTGATAATTGTTTCCTGCTGGATGGGGATGTCAATATTATTTGTTCCGTCTATGAGGATATAATCCGGTTGGGGGGAGAGATTCAAAACGGCCGTTTTCATCGCAGCCAGTGTTGCCTGGAGAATGTTGACCCTGTCTATGGTAGAAGCTTCTATAGCGCCCAGACCAACGGAAATGGCGTCACTTCTTATTATTTTGTACAGGGCTTCTCTTTTCAGGGGAGTCAGTTTTTTCGAGTCTCTGATCTCCCCGTTTGTGTAACCTGAAGGGAATATTACCGCTGCCGCGAAAACAGGGCCTGCGAGAGGTCCCCTTCCGGCCTCATCGACGCCGGCGATCGCGTCAAAACCAAGCCAGCGGGCACGCAATTCAAACCCATACATTTCATCTTCTGCCAAGTTCCTTTATCCTTGCCTTCTTGCCCTTTAGTTCTCTCAGATAATACAGCCTTGAACGTCTGACCCTGCCCCGCATTACCAACTCTATCTTATCAATAATGGGGGAATGAAGGGGAAATGTTCTTTCGACCCCTATGCCGGAAGATATTTTCCTCACGGTAAAAGTGGCGCGGTTCTGCCCCGCCCTCTTGCGTATGACGGATCCCTGAAAAACCTGGATCCTTTCCTTCTGACCCTCTATAATCTTTACATATACCTTCACGGTGTCACCCGGCTTGAATCCGGGAATATCTGCTCTCATTTGTTCTTTTTCAAGTGTGTCGAGAACATTCATAAGTTAAAATCCTCCTCTGAAAAATTTAGTTATTGTCCACATAATCTGTCCAGCGTGACGGCTGCCGCCGACCGGACGGACAGGTGATTATAATCCGAGTTTCCTCTTATAGGCTCCACAAAAAAATCAGCCTTCTCAATAACCTCTTCGGCTATTCCCCAACCCGTTCCGAAAACTATCAGAAAAGCTTCCCTGTTTCCCGACATCTTTTCTTTCAGATCTTCACAGGTCAGGTGTTTTTTCCGGGGTGAGGCGCTTGTAACCACCACATTGACTCTACTCCCGGTCTCCTGCGATATGGCCATTATTGTATCATCAAGGGTGCCCTCCAGCCTCACGATGTCGAAAGCCTGTTTTCTGGAAGGGTTATAAGTGGTGCCATATCCCTTCTGCCAGTGGTACAGAATACGTTCGACAAACGCCTGTTGTTGCTCTATCGGTGTTATGATGTAAAAACCTTTCACACCATAAGTCCTGGCGGCTCTTGATATATCGTGTATATCCATATTGGTTACCGCCGTTGTCACAACATCGCCTCTTTTGTTGTAAACGGGGTAGTGTAAAAGAGCAATATAAAGATTTTTACACAAGTTCAGGATCTCCTGCAAGCTCCTCGAGCATTCTTCTGTCCTCTTTCGTAAGATCAGACTGCTTCAGCATGTCAGGTCTTCTCTGCAGTGTTCTTTTGAGGGACTCCCTGCGCCTCCATTCGTCTATCTTCTTCTGGTGTCCCGAAAGCAGCACTTCCGGAACCTTCCAGCTTTCATATTCTCTGGGTCTCGTATAGTGGGGACCTTCAAGGAGTCCGGTTGAAAAAGAATCGTACAGCACCGATTCGCTGTTTCCCACAAAACCCGGCACAAGACGCGAAACAGCGTCCACCACGATCATCGCAGGCAACTCTCCACCGCTCAGGACATAGTCACCTATCGATAATTCTCTATCAATAAGGTGCTCCCTGATTCGTTCGTCTATTCCCTCATAGTGCCCGCATACCAGGACAATTCTGGAATATTGAGAGAGTTCTTCCGCGATCTTCTGTTTGAATGTTTCTCCCTGCGGTGAGAGGAGAATAACAAGTGTTTTATCTCCGGCGGGGACAATGGCTTTCAGGGCACTTGCGACAGGTTCTACCTTCATTACCATTCCGCCGCCCCCTCCGTAGGGGGTGTCGTCGGTAGTTCTATGCCTGTCCCTGGTATAATCGCGAATATTATGGAGGTTTACTTCAACCAGACCATTTTCTATGGATCTTTTTATGAGACTGCTACCGAGGGTGGATTGAAACATTTCCGGGAAGACAGACAAAATATCAAAAATAATCATTCTACAGTCCTTCGGGTAACTTCACAACAATAATGCCTTTTTCAATATCGATTTTTTTTACCACGTCATCGAACGCTGGAATAAGGATTTCCTTTTCGCCGCCGCTGCAGACATAGACATCATTACTTCCCGTCGGTAGAATAGTTGTTACCCGTCCCAGTTTCAGGCCATCTTCCGTAACAATATCAAGTCCTATTATATCTTTCCAGTAGTACTCGCCGTCAGGAAGATTTTCCGAAAGCACGAAGACATAGCGCCCGATCAGTTCGCTGGCTGCCTCCACGCTTTCCACACTTTCAAGATCAATAAAAAAGGATCCCCGTCTAATGCCTATGATCCCGACGTTAAAGGAGGATACGTGCTCGCTGTCTTCACCTATGAAGGCATTCTCCAGTGTTTCAAGCGTTTCTGCCGATTCACAATATGAAAGAACTTTAAGACGGCCTTTAAGGCCGCTGGTTTTAACGATTTTCCCTATCTCAAGCAGGTTGTCCACTTATTCTATGATCTCGAGGACCGCCCTCTTGTGAAGCTTGGATGATGCGGCGCTCAAGATGGTCCTCATCGCCTTTGCGGTTTTTCCCTGTTTTCCTATAACCTTTCCCAGGTCGTCCTTTGCAACTCTCAGTTCGATGACAGAAGTCTGTTCTCCAACCACCTCGGTGCACTCAACATCATCAGGATAATCCACTAAAGCCTGAGCCATATATTTGACCAAATCTTTCATCGCAACAACCTCCGCTGATTCTTAGAGTAAGTAAGATACAGATCGTCCGCTTCCCTAACCCTCTAACTGTGCTTTTTCCACCTTGGGTGCAATAAGCCCCTTCTTTTTAAGGAGACTTAATACCGTCTGAGTTGGTTTGGCCCCCTTTGACAACCAGTCCATTACCCGATCTTCCTTGATGCTTATCTCAGCCGGGTCCTTCAACGGATCGTAATTTCCAACGATTTCGATGAATCTTCCATCCCGTGGTGCCTCATTTTCAGCCACCACAATTCTGTAGAAAGGTTTCTTTTTTGCGCCCCTTCGCGTCAATCTTATTTTAACTGCCATTCCCCGAGTTATTACCTCCTGATGATAAATTTTAGTTTAATTGTTATTTCTAACATATATTTTATTTTATTTAAAGGGCAAATTACCCCTCGCCATGGATTTCATTCCTCCCTTTGTCAACTTCTTCATCATTTTCCGCATCTCTATGTAATTTTTTAGAACCTTGTTGACATCCTGCACGGTAGTGCCGCTCCCCTTGGCGATCCTTTTTCTCCTTTGTCCGTTTATAATCTTGTAGTTGGTACGTTCCTTTTTTGTCATGGAATCAATGATGGCGGTTGTTTTTACCAGTTCGCCTTCATCCGGCGTCGCGTTCTTCAGGGCCTTTATCTTTCCAACCCCGGGCATCATTCCGAGGATGTCCTGAAGTGACCCCATTTTTCTTATCTGCGCCAGCTGTTTTTTCAGATCGTCCAGTGTAAATGAATCTTTTCTTATCTTCTTTTCCAGTTCTTTCGCGGCCTTTTCATCTATTGTCGTCTGGGCCTTCTCGACGAGGGTCAATATATCGCCCATGCCGAGGATCCTGGATGCCATACGTTCCGGGTGGAAAACTTCCAGAGCGTCAGTTTTTTCACCCATGCCGATGAACTTTACCGGTTTTCCTGTTACCTTTTTAAGTGACAATGCCGCTCCGCCGCGCGCATCACCGTCCATTTTTGTCAGTACAATGCCGTCTATACCTAACAGGCCGTCAAACTTTTCGGCCACCGAAACCGCATCCTGTCCTGTCATGGCATCGGCGACAAAGAGTATCTCGGACAGATTTATAGTGTCTTTTATTCTCTTCAATTCGTTCATCAATTCGTCGTCAATGTGTAGCCGGCCCGCGGTGTCTATAATAAGAGTATCAAAGCCGTTCGCTTTCGCGTCTTCAACGGCTTCGACGCAGATTTTTACCGGATCCTTTTGATCCTTTGAATCGAATACGTTCGCGTTGATATTCTCTCCGAGTGTCTTCAGCTGCTCGATGGCCGCGGGTCTGTAGACGTCGGCGGAAACCAGAGAAACCTTGCGGTTCTGGTTTGTCAGGTGGCGGGCGAGTTTCGCGGCGGTTGTTGTCTTGCCGCATCCCTGAAGGCCGACAAGCATAACGGGAGCGGGAAACCGGTTGGCAAGGTTCAGATGAGCGCTCTCTTTCCCCATTAATTCGACGAGTCTGTCGTGAACGATTTTGACTATCTGCTGGCCGGGGCTTATACTGTCAAGGATTTCCTGGCCTACAGCTCGCTCACTGACATCCTTGATAAATTCTCTGGTCACTCTGAAATTGACATCCGCTTCAAGAAGCGCCATGCGGATATCTTTCATGGCTGCTTTGACGTTTTCTTCGTTGAGGATGCCTCTTCCCCTGAGTTTCCTGAAAACGTTATCCAGTTTTTCGGTTAGATTTTCAAACATGACAATTTATTCTAATTTTCCCTGTTCTTTATAATAAGGCATTTGATGCTCCTTATCTTCTTTTCCACCAGGGATGCAACTTTCCTGGCATCATCATATGTGGCAAAGCCCACCAGCTTTACGCGGAACCACTTTCCTCTTGACTGCAGGTCGATATTGTCCACCCTTGGAGAATATCCCATGTCGGACAACTTTGCCCTCAGGACTTCTGTTTTGCCTTTGTCCTTGAAAGATGCTATCTGGATCACGTACTGTCCACCGAGCTGTTTCTTCTCAGGTGGTTTATACTTCTCGGAGTAGGAAACCTTTTTGTCCGCGAAATTCTCCTTTACATCTTTACCGTTCCCCTTGAGTGTGTCATAAAAGGTAAATTTGATTGCATCTTCTTTTTTGTCTGTATCTGTCGCAGTGTCCCTGCTTTTTGTAATTTTTTCCTTTATAGTGCCGGGCATACCGGCTATTTTTTTCGGATAACTTTCGATATTTTTTCCGACTATCACCCCACACACAAAGAAGAACAACAGAAGCAGGGCGATCACAAGTGTGAAAAAGACCAGACCGAATCTGCCCAGCCTGAATTCAAAACCTCCGTTTTTCTGCAGCATTAGTTTATCCTCGATCTTCACATACGTTCGGGCGCCGAAACCCCCAATAACCTGAGGGCATTTCTGATCACTGTACCAGTAGACTTGATCAGAAACAGCCTTGCTTTTGTCAGCTCGATGTTATCGGAAACAACCTTGTGTTTGTTGTAAAAGCTGTGAAAAACAGAGGCGAGATCGTTAATGTAATAGGGTATGCGATGCGGTTCGAGCGCTTTTGCGCTCCCTTCAATCATCTCCGGGAACATGTCAATTAATTTGATAAGTTCGCGTTCTTCCGCGGCGATAAGAAGGTCGGGCTTGATTTTATCGTAGGCTGGAGTTTGGTATCCCTGCTCCGCGGCGAGTCTTATAATGCTGGATATCCTGGCGTGGGCGTACTGCACGTAATAGACGGGATTCTCGCTTGATTGTGCCTTTGCAAGTTCTAGGTCAAAATCAAGATGGCTGTTTGACCTTCTCATAAGAAAATTGTATCTGGCCGCATCCTTCCCCACCTCGTCGGTTACCTCTCTTATGGTTACAAATTCACCGGCTCTGGTGGACATGGGAACAGGAACGCCGCCCCTGAGGAGATTTACCAGCTGGACCAGGACGACTTCAAGGTCTTCCCTTTTCCTGCCGAGGGCCTCAACAGCTGCGTGCATTCTGGGTATATACCCGTGGTGATCCGCTCCCCATACATTTATAACCCTGTCAAAACCCCTTGAGTATTTATTCCGGTGATATGCGATATCGGCGGCAAAATAGGTGGGCTCGCCATTTTCCCTGATAACGACTCTGTCTTTTTCATCGCCGAAATCTGTCGTCTTGAACCACAGTGTATTCTCTTCTTTATATATGAAACCCTTCCTCTGGAGATCCTGAAGAATTCTGGTTACGCCATCATTTTTGTAGAGTTCCTTTTCACTGAAATAACAGTCGAAGATTACACCCAGAGTTTCAAGGTCTTCCTTTATCCCGTCGAGGATGGAATCTGCCGCGTATTCTGTCAGAAAGGATGTCGCGTCTTCTTTGTCTGAGCGGAACCTGTCACCGAACTTGTCATGTATTTCGTGAGCAAGTTCTGTGATGTACTGCCCCTGATAACAATTATCGGGGAACGAAATGTCTTCACCCATCAATTCCAGATACCTGTAGTAAACGGATTCGCCCAGTATGTTCATCTGGTTTCCTGCGTCATTTATGTAGTATTCTCTAGATACTGAGAATCCCGATGCCTGCAGGATATTGGCAATAACATCACCTGTTACAGCGCCTCTGGCGTGTCCTATATGAAGTGGACCCGTGGGGTTGGCGCTTACGAATTCTACCTGAACCCTGATGCCATTTCCGACATTGGATTCACCATACTGGTCTCCAAGCGTATCCACCTCTTTCAGGAGAACGGCCCATACGTTACTTTTGATAAAAAAGTTTATAAACCCCGGCCCGGCTATCTCTATCTTGTCCAGTATCTGGTCGCTGTCGTTGATGTTTTCGACGATGCGTTCAGCTATTCTGCGAGGGGCTTCTCTCTGGCTCGACGCAAGTATCATGGCCACATTGGATGCATAGTCACCATGAGACCCCTCTCTCGGAAATTCCACTTCTATAAAGGGGATGTCCGTTTCCTTTAATATTCCCTTTCCAAGGCAGGAATCAATCGATCCTTCGAGTAGTTTGATTAATCTCTCTTTCATAGAATCTCTCAGGTTTTCTTTCTGACGCAGAAAACGAAAAAGTTGGCCCGGAGGCCAACCTTTTTTCCAATAGTTTTAAAACGACATGCTTTTATAAGTTTTTTATCCGTTTTGTCAACTCACTTTTTATCCCTTTTTTCTGTTTCGTCAACGTCTTTATCCTTAATGGAAAGATCTCTTGTAAAATCGGGGCAATGAACCATTCCGCTGGAATCTGTGGAAACGGAGAACCGCTTCGTACAGGTGCTTCTCCACGCGCATATGGAACAGTATCTCTTTTCTGTACTCATGGGCTATGCCTCCCGGTTTTTCAATTTTTAAAACCTCTCCCGATGATATAGATATGACCCTTTCAAGTCAAGAAATTTCGTTATTTCACCATTGCTGGTTCCCATACGGGGACCACCTTTCCGAAGAAGGAGCACTTGCGGAGATCATTTCTGGTTCTTATGTTCTCTGCCAGTTGATAGATCCCCCTTGCCTTTATGGTTCCGTCCGGGAGCTCAAATCCCCGCACAAAAACTTTTTGTCCCCTCTTGAAAGCCCTTAAAGACGTTTTTTCTCCGTCGGAGTTTCTTAACATGGTTCTGAATCGTTTTCTTCCCTTTCGAAAGTCCACCAGTTCAATAAATTTTTCACCGGCTATCAGGTAATTATTTTGCGGGTAGACCTCCATAACAGTGCTTTGGAGCTCGAGAAAGTTGAGTTCTGTAGACTCATCTATCTTGAAGTTATCGTCTGCGTATACGGCCTGTACAGGGATAAGGCAGGCAGATAACAGGACACACAAAACGGCAAATGTTATGCCAAGCGTTCGTGAATTCATATAATTCTCCTTGATTAATAAATGTTCATCCGAAAGGTATTCTCCCGGACAGCATCTCAACCCGAACCGCCGGAACCGGACAAGATATATTTTTACTGCGAAAGCATGAAATATTGTTTTTAATTCCTTTGCCATTCTTGCAGGAACCTTACAGCTAATCGACTAATATCTCTCGCCAGTAAAATACGTTAATATTCGCTGCTGCCACCGGATCTTCCGGTACAACTCCACCTTCAATGCCGATATAGATCTTCGGGCCGCCTTCACGCACAGCGATAACGGGTGCTGTCGGGATGGCGGTGCCGATTATCTTAGAGCGGTCATCCTTGCCACGCTCTACAATATTTCCATCCGCGTCGGTTTCGGTATCACAGCTGTAGTCATGCACAGATCCTCCGGTGAGATAATCTACCGCGTAGAGACGTGCCGTGCCTCTGGCCGTCGGTGCTCCGCACGGATCCTCCGGATCACCACCCCCTTCGGAAGCAGGTGTATAGGTGGTGAAATAGACAACGCCTGCAAAGACCGTTGGAGATGCTACCACCTTTTCCCCCATATTTTCCAATTGTATGTACCAGCCCCTGGAAGCGGCAAGGTCCAGAGATGCCTGTATTTTCTGGGCGGCGGTTCCCATCTGTATTAAATCATCGGTAACATCCACCAGGTCGGATTCCGTTATAGTTGTGAAGGTGCCGCTTGCCTCCCAGTCGTTCTTTATGGAGTACATTCTGTTTACCACACCTGTCTCGCCTGGATCCGCACGGTCTCCTGTCCCGAAGAAAATGATCTCACCGAAAGGTTCCTTGACGCCATCAGGCGCGTAAAAGATTTTCTTCCTTTTGCCGTCCGTCACAGGGGCGGAGAAAAGCTTTCTGTCGGACCACGTGCCATTCTTGTCATTGTCTTCAAAGGCGAACATGTTGCCTCCGAGGTCTCCCGCATACACGCTGTTGACGATGGCGTCCGAATCGGTATCAAAACCCGATACGCCCACGATACAGTGTGTCATTGATGCATAATTGCCTGCGTTAAAGTTCAGGCTGCTGACGGCTCCGGTGGCAGTCTTTATCGCGAATACCGCGCGTCCCTCAGCGTCGGAAGAGGCAGGCGTGGCCGCGTCCTGATTTGTGTCGTACCCCCCGACCATCAGGAACACTGTGTCCGTTCCGCTTGTGGTCTTAATAGTGCATATTTCAGGTTTGCACCAGGACTGGCCGAGGAATTCTCCTCCCAATATATCAGGGTCTATCCTGTACAGGTAGGATGGGGAAGCAGCGGTTGTGATATCGAGGGCATAATAGTGATCTCCCCCCCGCCGCTCTCCGAAAAAGAGTATTTTCTGGCTGGTCCCCTCATATACCACCGGCGCTCCGTCCATGAAATAGTCATGATCATCATTCAAAAGCAGTGTCAAACGGCCGAGTTGATTTGGTGGCACGAAAGCCCAGCGTTCACTGCCGTCGCTGTCGTCGAAACAGTGCATCATTCCGTCATTGCTCCCCGCGAATAAAATGGTGCTTGTTGAACTGTAATGAACTATCGCGGGTTCTGAGTGAAGGATATCTCCCAGTATCCAGAACCTGTCGCCGCCATATATGTCACTGATCAGGCTCTGCCTTTGAGAATCGCTGGTTACACCCAGTACGGAGTTGGTAATCAATGTGTTGTCTGCTGAGAACGCGTTGTCCGCGTGGGTAAGAGAGGATTGGGTGCCCATATATGAATAAATGTTTCTGCTTGATTGTTCGAGCAGAATTTCCCCGATGCCACCGCCGGCTACGTTGGGACCGTCGGCTGTGGGTGACCAGTAGGATCGGGCATTATCTTTGATTGTACCATCGGATGTTATAGCCGGGTTACCATTCGCGTCTATCAGGTTTCCGTTTGAGTCCAACCCGTATTTCTTGAGATTTCCCAGCCATCTGCCACTCTGTTGGGGTTTGAAAAATCCCAGGTAGATGCGATCTCCCGCGTAGGTCCGGTTCATCCTGCTTACCGGGACAACGGGAGAGACAAACATGGCGTTCGCCTCCGATATGTTGGCCATAATCTCTTCGAATGCCTCCGATAAGCCGGATATGCTGTTGGCCGTGTAATACTCTCCCCCGCCATTCAGGGCGGTGTCTTCCAGCAGTTGCTGCTCTGTCTTGAAGCCAATGGTGTAGGTAATAATGTTCTGCTTCTCAAAGGATGTCCCGGTTCCAAGCGTGGGATTGCAGTCATTTTCATAGAGGTATTTCGCGACATCATCTAGGTAATCCGTTCCATAGCTTGCGTAGCTGCCGGGGTCATTGCCGTCCCCGTCATAATCACCGATGGTATCCCCGTTGATATAGGTGCCCGATGTAAGCTTCGAGTTGTTGTCCATGGTCGGGGCGCCATCCGTCATGAGAACGATGTAGTTCTTCTGGCAGCGTTCCTGCATAGGTGTTGTGTAAGTGGTGCCGATGTTAAACCAGCTTTGTTCGCCTGCGAAGTAGAGCCCTGCCTCGGCCAGGGTCTCCGCAAGCGGTGTCCAGGTTTCGGCGTTGAGACCACTAACGGTGTTTGTCAGGGTGGCTTTGTCGGTTCCACATTCGCACACGATATGCCCCCCCTCATCGTGGTTAAAGATCATGAGGCCAAACCTCACATTGTCTGTGTCATTTATAAGATTTGTGACAACCTCCCTGGCCACTGATATCCTTGATCGCGCGTCGCCAACACCTGATTCGTCATAATTCCTGTAATTTCCCAGTCGAAGCGTCTTTTTGCTTCCGCCGCAGGCATAGTTTCTGTTTGCGCTCCTGATTCTTCCCCTGGCGTAGCCCTTTGTGAGCAGATCCTGCTTTATCCACTCACAGTTCAGGTCAGCAACATCGCCTGCGAACCAGACCCAGGACCCACTCCTTTTCCGGTAAACTGTGTTAGCAGGGTATGATCCCGTGTATGTTATCGCCGGGTCGTAATATTCACCTCCAACGTCAACAGTGGCCATACTCCCCGAGTTGTCAAAGATGACAAGCACATTGGGTTGCACCGAAATAGTCACGGTGCCGTAGATCTCCGTGTCATCCGCCATGAGTATTCCCTGCGATGTAAACAGCATAACGGCCATTATGATTATTATAAACCCGGCCCGTTTCATGACATGTCCTCCTTTGTGCGTTTTCCCGTTTTTCGTCTTTTCTCTTTCATCTTTTCTCTTACTGACTCTTGTTAAACACCTTCCACACCCCTGCCTGAATATTGGTGTTTCCGCTTGTGGCGGTTGTTGTAATTCCGTACCTGTGCACCTCGAAATGCTTCATGCTGTATCCCGATCTGCTTGGAGGTGAATCCCTGTGCAGTCTTGCCGGAAGATCATTCGCCCCGGTGCTCAATCCCGAAATAGGGGTATTCGTACTTTCAATACAGCGGATTTCCACTGTATTGTCATTCAAAATGCCGGAATATAATGCGGCGGTTTCTCCGGCTGTCAGAAAACCTGTGGTCAGCCATGTGTTAGGGGTTTCCAGCGTATTGATCAGAACACCTTCGGTATTGTAGAAGGAGTTTACAGACTGTGCTTCATTGCCGGATATCTTCAGCTCTACCGTTGAAGTTGTGGTTGCTGCTATGCCTATCATAGTCAGGACCGCGAGTATCAACAGTGCGGTAACAAGCGCGAAACCACTCTCACTGTTTATTGTATCTTTTGGTGTTGTTGCCACGGTGTGTTTTCCTCTCATGTTCATATCACTGATTCCTGCAGATTACCCTGGTGTTGATGGTTCGCGAGAATGTTTGTCCCTGAGTGTCCGTTCCATCACATGTCATCAAAATCACGACAGTCTTTATGTTTCCGAGGTCTGTCGCGGCGACCGGTACGGCGATGGTGTTCCCGTTTGCATCTAGATATCCCAGCGACAGGACGCTTACATTATCAATAAGGGTCTGCCAGCTTACACCGGCAGTTCCCTCATAGAGACAGCGCCGGAGCCTGCTGTTGGCCGAATCGTACTCATAGGTTGTTTTTTCCTCATTTTGTGGGTTATCAATGGTTCCATTCATATCTATGTCGGACGTAAATCGTATCTTAGTTGCCGTTGCCTCTTCAATGCCCGCACCCGCAGTATTGAGAGGGTCCAGCCCCGCCATGCGGATATCCCTGACCATGAAATCGGTACCCACGCGCACCCCCTGCTGCGCCTCCGCCACGCGGTCCTGAGTGTGGTAAGATTTGTTAGAGGCGGTGAATATCCCGTAGATTGCCCCGACGGCAATGCCCATTACGAAAAGCGCTACCAGGATTTCAACCAGTGTAAACCCGCCGGCATCATGTATGCTGGTGGATGGACGTGTTCTGTGCATCAATATCCACCCCCCCTGCTGATGGTATTCAGTACCACGCTGTGGTTGTTCCCTCCCGCCACCCATGATACCGTTACGGTTACCGAGCGTGAGTTAGTCCCGGAAGGGCCGATCTGCCAGTTCCGGTTGAATATTCCTGTCTGATCACTGCCATCGGGTTCGCCGGTTATGTTTGTGCTGGTCTTTAAGTCTTCCAGCTTGTCCTGAGCCAGGAAGGTGGCGCGTGAAATTTCGTTCCCCGTTTTGTTTCCGTGTATCGCGCTGACCTGCATCGTTGCCACGGCCAGGAGACCTATCGTAAGGATGGTCATCGCTATCAGCACTTCGATGAGGGTAAATCCCCCTTCACCGTGCAGCTTTTTCTTGGTGCTTGCCGGCATCTCTGTGTTTTTATTAGTCAACATCTTCCCAGGTTCCACCGTCAGTACTTGTTTGAATTTGTATATGTCCTACCATGGACAGGACTACACCCCTGTAATTGTCATTTGTATTCTTTATGTAGACATGTCCTCCCAGTCCATTTGGAAGCCCCCGGCCATCGAAGCGAAATCGCGGTACGCCTCCCGGGAAACTGGCTTCGTACATTGTGACATTTCTGGGAATGGATACGGTCTTGACGACGGGTTCCGACCCGTCTTTGGTATTATTTCCGGCAGTCCCTCCGCCCGCTCCGTTATCCACAAAGGCCTCATAACTGTTGTTGCCAGTGTCGAAGGCCATAACTACCCGTGAGTTTTCACGGATAGCCCTCAGTTTTGAAAGCTCCATGTTCGATTTAAGGTTTCTCGCCGCCGATTTCAAGTTTGCATCTATCGAGTACTCCTGCAATGCAGGCGCGGCTATGCCTATAACTATTCCTATGAGCGCGACAACTATTACGAGTTCCACCAGTGTGAAACCGGTTTTTTTTTGTGTGACAGTCATCATTTCTGCCTATCTGTAAAACAAAAGTTTCATAACCATATTACCCCAGAAGATATAGGCGACGGCGGCGATGGACAGAAACGGCCCGAAAGGGACGGCATATTTTGTGTCCTTCCCCTTGCAGATCATGGCGGATATTCCCGCGACCGCGCCGATAAGGGAGCTTGCCATGATGATGAACCACAGAGACTGCCATCCCAGAAATCCACCCAGCATGGCCAGTAGTTTTATATCGCCTCCACCCATTCCTTCTCTCTTTGTCAGGAGCTGATATACGAAGGCAACCAGGTAGAGACATCCTCCCCCTGCCAGGATGCCTATCAGGGATGTCTTAAGTGTGATATTCATGAAGAGGATGGCCGCCAGCGCGAAGAGGGGTATCCCGGGAAGTGTGATCACGTCCGGGATAATCTGGTGCTTCAGGTCGATAAAGGTGATGACGATCAGGGCGCATGTGAACAGAAAGGAAAAGAGATACTCTAATGACAGGCCATATTTCCGGAAGAGAAGGAGAGACATTACGGCGGTCAGCAATTCTATCGCGGGATAGACCGGGGATATTCTTTCACCGCAATTCCTGCATTTTCCCCTGAGTATGATGTAGCTGATAATCGGTATGTTGTCGTAGAACTTTATTGGATGCGTGCAGGCCGGGCAGTGAGACGCGGGGAACACGATAGATTTTCCCGAGGGAATCCTGTAGATGCATACGTTGAGAAAACTTCCTACAATGGCTCCCAGGACTGCTGATAAGGTTCCCAAAAGGTATTCCACGTAGAGCAGCATTGTTGTGACTCCCTGTTATTTGTGAAGAAATCCTGAAAATTCAGGGCAAACAAATCGATTGTCAATTCTATACTAAAGATTATGGGTGAACGCAATGAAACGCTTCATTCTTCTGGTGTGAAATATATCACATGATCGGTTTTTATTTTTTGAAAATTTTTTCCCGGAAGAAAGCTGATTGTAGAGGTTCTTTACGCGAAACCTTCAGCTACAGGTGGGCACGCTTTTTGAGTTGTTCCGGATTAAGGATCTGGAGAGTATTCCCTTCAGTGTTAACCAGTCCTTTTTCACGCAGGATTCTCAATTCCTTATTTATGCTTTCCCTTGTGGCTCCAACTATACTGGCGAGATCCTTCTGGGTCAGACGCAGGTCAATCTGAACAGGTTTCCCCTCATCCTTTTGGTAACCGTATTTCCCGGACAACTCCACAAGTCTTCTGGCAAGCCTCGTGGAGATGTTGAGAAAGTGTGCATCTTCCAGAAGATCGTCTGTCTTGCGTAATCGCATTGAGAGATAAGAAAAGATTGACTGTATAGCCGCTTCATTGCTCTTCAGAAATGCCAGAAAATCTTTTTGATTCAGGGCCAACAACTCGGAAGGTTCGAGTGCCACAACATCGGCCGAGCGCGGCATTCCGTCCAGAAGCGCCATTTCGCCAAAAAAATCTCCTTCAGACAATATTGCAGGCGCGACCTCATCCCCCATGCTTGAGGGAAGAACAATCTTGACACTTCCTGATTTTACTATATAAAGTGAAGTTCCCTCGTCGCCTTTGCGAAACAGGGCTTCTCCCTTCTTCAGAGAACGACGTTTTAGCGACGCGGCAAGATGCTCGCTATCATAAGGACTGAGAGATTGGAACAGGTGTACTCCCCTTAAGAATTTTTCAGGTTTCATGATATGCCTGCTGGGTATTTTGTGTGTATTGTAAGCGAGCACATACATCACAATGTAATATTATAAAGTATAGACAATACGGAATAATAAGTCAAAAGATATATTCGATATGAAACCTGTCTCAACGGGCTCATTATATTTTTTACGACCCGCCTATTGCAGTGGAGGATAATATGGATAAATTTATCGTAAAGACGCACTCGAGATTTGAAATGATCGATATTACAAAAGAAGTAAGCTCTGTCTTGAATAAGGCCGGAGCAAAAGAGGGGGCCTGTTATCTGTTTGTGCCGCATACCACCGCGGCGGTTACAATAAACGAAAACGCGGACCCCGATGTGCCGAAAGACATATTGATGGAACTGGACAAGGCAATCCCCCTGAGTGACAATTACAGACACATTGAGGGTAATTCCGCCGCTCACATAAAGGCATCTCTTTTTGGCTCCTCCGAGGTTGTTCTTGTAGAAGATGGCAATCTGGTTTTAGGCACATGGCAGTCGATCTTCTTCTGTGAATTCGACGGACCCAGGACGAGGAATGTTATGGTCAGATTTATTTCCGCCGTCTGAACGCTCAGCTACCGGAACTGTTATGACGAGGCATTTCGGTGTCCTCATCTGGTGCCGGTTTCTATTACCGGGAGACACAAGAGATATGAACATGCAGGCATCTTTTATCTTGGCATCGGCTTCGCCCCGCCGCAGAGAACTCCTTGGTGCATTGATTCGGGACTTTGAGGTGATCCCGAGTAAGGTCGATGAAAACCCCCTGGAAGGGGAATCGCCCGAAGACCATGTCCTGAGACTGTCAAGAGAAAAAGCCCTCGAAGTCTCCAGCGGGAATCCCGGTAGATGGGTTTTGGGTGCAGATACTGTAGTAATAATAGACTGGGGAATGCTTGGCAAGCCAGGAACGCCCAGCGAGGCAAAGAAGATGCTCGGCATGCTGAGCGGCAGAACACACAGGGTAATAACCGGCTTTGCTATTGTGAAGGGTGACGAGGGCGTAATCGTAAACGATGCCGTTGAATCCTCTGTGATATTTAAAGATATCTCCAGGGATGAGATGGACTGGTACATAAGAACAAGCGAACCTTACGACAAAGCGGGGGGATACGCTGTCCAGGGAAAAGCATCCTTTTTCATAAAGGAGATCCACGGTTCATACACTAACGTAATCGGCCTCCCACTGTGCGAAGTGGTAACCGCGCTGAAGAAAGTTGGGGCGCTGAGATTGACGTGATCAAGGGGCAGCTTTGACCTTATTTCTACCCTATTCACGGCAATTGCTTAACAATTTATAAAGAGGTGCTGATAACCTGCAAGATTTTACCAAACTTTTAAATCTTCAAAAGAGAACCCCATAATTCTCCCCTACCTTCTGTTTCTTTCAACCGTGAACCAATAACTGTAAACTGTGAACAGTTACGTTTTTTGTAAACATTTCATTCAACCCGGTTATACGTTTCTTTTAACCAATCGCGTATCTCAATACCTTTACACCATATTACCCAGCTCTACCTGTCGCAATAACATAAGTATACTCAGCATGTTACAGTTATTTTGTTCTGAAATACGGGATCTGGCACGGTTATTCCATTACTAAAAGGCAAAAGACAATTACAAAAGGAGGATATAGATCATGAAAAGAATATTCCAAACATTGATACTGGCGGCTTTTGTGGTACTGACAACTGCTTCATTCGGATACGCTGAATATGTGGCAAGCGGCGCGGGAAGTTTCCCCTGGTTCCATCTCGGATGCCTGATAATTGGAGGATTGATCATCACATCCCTGAAACAGAAATATTCCAGACTGTATCTCAGTGAGGCTGTCGGTTCCTTCGCGCTTTACGCGGTGCTCATAGCGCTCTTCACGGCGCCTGTGGTAAACGCACTCAAAACACTGGTAAGCTGAATATTACATCCCTGCTCTTCATGCGGGGAATGGATCAGG
>JAFDAI010000159.1 GCA_019313905.1 Deltaproteobacteria bacterium
CAGTTTACGATCCTGATGGAATGATTTCAAATGCAAAGGGTTTTCTGGATGACAACGATCGGTATGTCGATAATAGCAAAGAAATTCTGAAGAAGTTGGATAAAAGAAACAGGCCAATATACATCATCGGCAATCCTAATCACCGGTTGGGGTTCATGGTGGCCTCTCCCGATGATCCATTGGGGTATAAGGACCCGGTGGAAGCGGTATCCGATCTCGGGCAGATGAGGCAAGAATATGGCATCCATTTAAAGCTCTATCAAGTAATACCGGCTGCTGACCTGGTAATAAGCAAGGTTCATCTGGAGCAACACAATAAAGATTGCGAGGTCAAAGACTTTGATTGTTTGCTGGTTAAAGAGCACCTTCAATAGAATAACATCAACCTTTTCAAAAAGCCTTCGAGGATAAATCCTTTATACGAAGGCTCAAGGAGTATATTTGTCAGTAGGAAAATAATTTAGCAATAATTCTAACAAAAGCCCTTCTGAATACCGGAAGGGCTTTCATTATTTGGAGGTGATGAAATGAATAGTAAAGTCAAAGAAGTTCTAAACGGAATCGTGGAAATGTTCAAGACTGGTGACGTTCCGCAGGCGATAGCCTTTGCAACACACCCTGCAGCCGACATCCCCAGTGCCAGGTGGTCATTCACTAACAGGCTGATAATGTTCTTTTCCGGGACAATTGATGCCAGGGGCTTTCGCCAATGGAATGAAGCGAAAAGGTATGTCAAAAAGGGGAGCAAAGCCTTCCACATCCTTGTGCCATGCTTCAAGAAGGTCAAGGATGAAGATAAAGACAATGAAACAGAAATATTGCGATTCTTCAAATCAGCACCAGTATTCAGGCTTGAAGACACAGACGGCGAACCGCTCGATTACCAATTACTGGAAGTGCCGGATTTGCCGTTATTGGAGCGCGCAGAGGAATGGGGGATCTCCGTGAATGCAATTCCAAGGAATTATAGGTTTTATGGGTCTTACTCGAAAGCAAACAAAGAGATTAGCCTTGCAACATCTGAAGAGTGCGTGTTCTTCCATGAGCTTGCGCACGCAGGGCATGAGAAGGTCAAGGGCGGACTCGAATCCGGCCAGAACCCTTTACAAGAGATAGTGGCAGAACTATCAGCCCGGGCATTATGCAGGCTTGTAGGCAAGCAGGCAAATGAAACAATCGGCAATTCCTACAAATATATTGAAGGATATGCTGAGGAGTTGAAGCTCAGCCCTTATTCGGCATGCATGAAGGTCATGAGTGAGACAGAAAAGGTTTTGCAACTCATACTGAAAGGAGACAACAATGGAACAAAAAATCAGACTCAAGCAGAAATGCAAACAGCATTTGCGTAGGCTCGGCATTAAGGATGCTCCGTCATTTAAAGAGCAAATCAAAAAAATATTCAAAGAGCAGGACAACCAATCTGATGCGGTAGTGGAGATTTACAAGCTTGCCCTTCCTGACTGGGATGACATCAAATTTATTGAAGGGTATCCTCAAGCCGGTGAAGATCTTTGCAGGATGATTTGCAGAGAGTTCATCGAGTTTGACAGTAAGAATCATCCCGGCTGTTTTGCAGCCGCAATCTTGATCCTTGGGAAATAGATTTTGATGAGTGCTCGGTTGAATACTAATTAACCAATAATAATCTAAAGAAGCCTCTGGGAGCGAATCTCAGGGGCTTTTTTGCGTTAGGAGGTAGATATGACTCAAGCAGAAAAGGAAAAGTACCAGGATACAGACGTATTAAGGGAAATCTTCATACAACTCAAAGGTATGAAGTTCCGTCTTGATTGCGGCCACCACGTAACCTTCGGTCACAATCTTGGCAATAACATCACTATCTACAACAACAAAAAGCCCGAAATAATCTGCTCATGCTGCGGGTATTAAGGAGGAAATTATGAATAAGTCCCAATCAAAAGTTTTCTGGAGCGACCTCAAATCAGGAAGGTTTGCGTCCATGGTGAAGGAATCATCCAAAGGCCAGACAGTGAACAATTCTCAGGAGGTCTATTACATAATGAAGCCGTTGTTTGCCGAGAATGACGATATTGAGGCTATCTACTGCATGTTTGTGGATGCGAAGAATCACATCATCAGTATTGAAAAGATGTTCTCAGGCAGCATCACTGCCTCTATGGTGTACACCAGAGAGATAATCAAACGCCTGATATCCTTGAAAGCCACAGCGTTCATCATGGCGCACAACCATCCTTCAGGCGACACCAACCCTTCACTTGAGGACAAATCCATCACAATCAAAGTAGGTATAGCCGTAACAAGTATAGATGTATCCCTGCATGACCATATAATTGTAGGGGACGGCTTTCACAGCATGGCAGACTCAGGATGGCTGAAGAAGGTTTCAAGCAGGTTTTCAAACCTTTTGAAACTTTAGCTGTCTCGGAAAAGAGATTGTCATGCAGAAAAGGAATCAAAGGCAGAGTGTCATTTTTATCAATATTTTTAAACCCCTGTTAAAGGGATAGAAAGGAGGAATTAAAGTTATGGATATTACAAATTATCTTAAAGCAGGTTATCCAGCCATTTACATTGTAACTCAGGAAGCTGAAAGGGCAATGCGCACAATCAATGCCAAAGACTGGAAATCGTACTCATGGGACTGTCTCAGGGGAGTGACTGACCCTGAAACCGGGCGTAGCATTGAAGATGTCACAGACCCTCTGGGTGCACTGAAATGGCTGTGCGGACAAGGCGATTCGATCCTGATTGTACAAAATTTTCATCATTTCATGGGGTCTGTCGAGATAATCCAAAAGATCCAGAACAGCATGCCCATATGGAAGGCCCAAGGGTCTTGCATGGTCATTGCAGGTCCGCTTGTGACATTGCCTCAAGAGGTGGAAAAGTATTTTACCCTGCTGGATTTTAATCTTCCGGCACTTGAAGACCTTCGGGCAATTCAAGAAGAGCTAGGACAAAGTGTGAATGTTGAAGTCAACAGAGAGGCTGTCCAGGCAGCACAAGGGCTAACCGAGTT
>JAFDAI010000160.1:0-1339 GCA_019313905.1 Deltaproteobacteria bacterium
CCCAGCGCTGACAATAGAATGTATTGTTAATATGGTATCAGTTGATGGCTGGTTTGTAAATAAACGAGGTGAGGAAATTGATCAGCAGTGGCAGTTGTATGACTTCGAGAATACCTTACGGGTTATCCTGTGGGATAATACAGGAAATACTATTGGGGCTATTCGTGATGGTACATCAGTAGCAAACGCTGGCGATAAATATATAGCATTTACGACAGACGGAGTTGCTGATGGTGAAACGATCCTGTATCGAGACGGTACTGTAAATGGCACACCAGCCAGTTTAACAAGTGATATGCATTTAGGTCCTCGTGATGTAATCATTGGAACTACAGCGTGGGATCTGGGTTTATATCCTATCGATGGGAAGATGGATGAAATTAGGATGTCATATACTGTCCGTTCAGCCGCCTGGATAAAAGCAACATATAATTCCCTTTGGGGTACTTTACTAACTTATGGAAGTGAGGAAATTGGTGGAGACGAAGCCCTTGAAGATATGAAAACAGATATTAAAGCATATCAGGATTTTACTCAAGATGCCAAAGCGGATTTTCAAATTGCTGGCTGGGCAAGGAAAGACAAAAAATTGGATTTATCCGCTTATTTTGAAACTATTAAAGATAAAAAACTTGATTTAGAAACAATTCAAGACCTTGTTGAGGATATTAAAACAGATCTTAAAGCATATTTTGAATCCTTTAAAGATAAAAAACTTGACCTCCATGCGTTTCAGGATTTCACCCAAAATGCCATTTTTGATGCAATTGTGGCTGGATGGGCAAGGAAGGATAAAAAACTTGATCTCCATGCGTTTCAAGATTTTTATCAGGATAGTAAAACAGATGTATTGGTCTGGCAGGATTTTGTCGAAGATATGGGAGCAAATTTGGATATATCCGGTTATTTTCAAATTCTTGAAGACAGTAAAACAGATATTCTGGTCTGGCTTGATTATGTTGAGGATACAATCTTTGATGCAATTGTGGCTGGATGGGCAAGGAAGGATAAAAAACTTGATATTTTTCTTGCTCTTCGGATTTTCGAAGATTTGAAAACAAATTTTTATGTTGCTATGGAAAAAAATTATAATGCTGTGCTGGATATACAGATCACAGACGGGGATAGCTCAGAAGACAGTCAGCTTGATCTGCAAATCACGGATGGGATTGATCTTCATGATGTAGGTCTTGATCTCGCTGTAGTAGGGGTGATGCCGGCGTTTCGGGCGGTATATGCCATGCATTTAGATAGCGTAATCAAAGAAGTTATAAAATAAGGAGGGATTGAAAAATGGCACAACCAAACACTTACTGGCTATGGAACAACACCACGACAG
>JAFDAI010000160.1:1361-2931 GCA_019313905.1 Deltaproteobacteria bacterium
CGGGTGGTGCCGGGGCAACCACGTCGTTGTGGGTGGTAATGGATCTAACTCTTGATGTTTTAGCATTTTGTTCTGAACAACAGACTGATGGAGATGCAATTACGGGTACCAGATACCCAGTTGTAATTCCTGACTCTGGAAGTAATGAGGCAGAAAAAACATTTATAAAGGATGATTCCGCTGCTATTTTTGATCAGGTGCCGCTTGCGGGGACAACTGCAGGGGGGCAATCAGGCGGAGCCACTCGGTATGTTTTTGCCATCTATTTCGATGGTGCCACCGCAGGGATACCTTATCTTGAAGCCTGGGATGACAATACGCATGCTACTTCTGCTCACAATTTTTTAGGGGGTGGAACTCCGGCTAATTCCAGTATAATAGGTATTACAACAACTAATGCTGCACCAGGTTCAGCGACATGGGCAGGCACACCTATGGCAGGGGCTGCGGATAGACTTGAACTGGATACAGCAGCATTGACGGCTGCAAAAAACCTGTATTTTAATATAAAACAGGTAGTCACTAATGGCACCCATACACCCGGCAGCACAACTGCATTAGTGATAACACTAAGATATTTATATTCATAAAAATAAGGAATAAACATGAATTATAAAATTAAATTTGCAGATGGTATTGTTTACGAGTCCCCGGATATCCGATCAAATGATCCGGGGTGGGCATCTGAAGACGGGGCAAAGCTGGTGGGTATTCAGGAAATTTCAATTAAACTTCCTAACGGGCAGACTCTTATCCTGAAAGGTTTTGAAAAGTATAATTTTTTTGTTGAGGCCAGCCAGGCGTTCGGCAGCAACAATGCTCAGATAGAAAGTTTTTTCTTTTGCGGAGCATGGCAGGGTCATGTGGTGTCTTGGGAAATTAATTACCGAACTCACCAGATTTTAAAACGCATGGCCAAAGAAGGAAAAGAATACAACGGCACAGCCACAAGAGGTTGGCGAATGGGATTAATAGGGGAAAAGGCAGAAAGCGGATTGGTAGGTTAATATGACTTTTGCAATCACAGAGTGGAATTTAAATCCGAATCGCAACTGGTATGTAAAGATGGCAGATGCCGGATCTGATATCAGTATCAAGCTGTACCCGACGGCTGCGGACGCGGTCGCAGATACCAACCTGGTGGCTGAGGGAACGGCAGCATTCGGCACGGGTGTCGAGGCGGCTCTGGCCATGGACGCTGCCGGGGCACCGGAAATATCTTTATTTAATGCGGCTTTGTCGTATCATCTCAAGGTGTCCGGAGCGGATTCGGATACAACCAAGACCTTTTATGTGATGCCGTTTGTGGATCTGCCGGACATAAATAACAGCATATACCGGTCTGAGGCGCTGATCGAAAAAAAAGCCATCGTCGAAATCAACCGGCACACCCACACGGCCAAGATCCGCAGTATCGGAGTTGGCAATCACAACCCGGCACTGGTCACCGGCGACGTGCTGGGCGTGCAGTCAACCATGCGGGGTATTGACGTCCTGACAACCGTGTCCGAGCGGGTGATACTTGCCACGCCGGATTCTTTGACCGATCAGGTCGAAACAATACAATATG
>JAFDAI010000043.1 GCA_019313905.1 Deltaproteobacteria bacterium
ATTTAAGATTACCACTGATTCGAAGCACGATTTACCGATAGCCGCGAACCTTCTCAATCAGGATTTTACTGCTAATGCTCCAAATAAAACGTGGACGGGAGATATAACGTATATTTGGACAAGACAGGGCTGGATGTATCTTGCTGTCGTATTAGATCTTTTCAATCGTGAGATCGCAGGCTGGTCCATGAGAAAAAGGATAACAAAGGACATAGTGACAGAAGCCCTCACAATGGCTGTGAAACGGAAAAGACCGCAGGCGGGGTTGATATTTCATTCAGACCGTGGAAGCCAGTACGCAAGTCATGAATTTAGAAAGCTTCTGGAAAAGCATCATTTTATCCAGAGCATGAGTGGTAAAGGGAACTGTTACGATAATGCAGTGACGGAAAGCTTTTTCCACACATTGAAGACAGAACTCGTGTACTTTGAAAAATACAGGGCTCGATCAGAAGCTCGCCAGAGCATCTTCGAATACATCGAGATATTCTACAATAGGATCAGGAGACATTCATATTTGGGATATGTTTCTCCTGTTGACTTTGGCAGGCTGTCTATGGCAGCTTAACTGGGTGTCTGTTATTTCGGGGGAAGATCACTCGTTCGTCTGGGCCACAACGTAACAATTTGGGCAGCTGGCTTTAATCACAGTTCATTGAGAGAAGAGCGTTTAAGCGGTAAAGTTCTTTATTCAAAACAAAACTTCGAGGGTGTTGAATTCATTTGGTTACGCACCTTCCCATATACGCAAAACGACTGGCGACGGGTTCTGAATATGGTGGGATACAGTTTTTTCGCCTTTTGTGGCGGTGTAATGCGACAGGCAAAGCCGGATGTGATTTGGGCTTCAAATCCACATTTATTTGCAGGCCTATCGGGATTGTTGCTGGCTAAACTTTTTCATAAACGGTATTTTTTTGAAGTTCGTGATCTTTGGTCGCAGACATTTGTCGATCTAGGGGATTTTGATGATAGAAGTATGGCGATCAGAATCTTGAGGGTGCTGGAGAAGCTGTTATATCGACATGCAAGGAAGATTATTGTTTTGATGCCCAAAGCAGATGATTATATAAAGGGATTAGGAATTGACCAAGAAAAGATCATTCATATCCCCCCATCGGTAAATCTTGACTTCTTTGCTAACTCTGATGTGAATTTGCCGGAGACTTTGCAGAAAGTAGTAATGGACGTTAAGTCTGCAGGTAAACTAATTATTGGATACACGGGTGCTCACGGAATCGCCGATGTTCTCGACACTGTTATTGACGCCGCGAAGATACTGCAAGAGAAAAATGTAAACGATGTTTACTTGATGCTGGTGGGGAATGGGACAGAAAAAGAGAGGTTGGTTGCGAGGGCCAAGGAACTTGGGTTGACCAATATAGACTTCTTTGGAGCTATCCCCAAAAACGCAATTCCGGCTTTTCTCGCGAGCATGGACGCCGGTATCGTCTGCAAACAAAATTCACCACTTTACAATTATGGTGTTAATTTCATTAAGACATTTGACTACATGGCGTGCGCAAAGCCTATAGTGTGGGCTGTGGACTCGGTCAACAATCCTGTGAAAGATGCGGAATGTGGGCTGACTATTCCTCCTGAAAATGCCCATGAGATGGTGAAGGCAATTATGATTTTAGCACGAATGGGTGATGAAGAGAGAAAAGCTATGGGTGCTAAAGGTTTCAATTATGTGACAAAGTACCATGAGAACAAGGCGCTTGCAAAAAAGATTGAAGAAGTTTTCATGGCCTGATGTATGGAATGTGCGATATAGCCGGTAGAAATCGGTCCGCAGATTGACGCAGATTAAAGAAAAAACCGATCCACGAATTTCACGAATTTCACAAATTGAAGAGAAAGAGAAAAATGGTCCACAGATAACGCAGATTAATAAAGGCATAAAAAATAGAGGAGCTGTTAGGTGAAAAGCAAAAGGAAAATACCCTTTTTTAATTATCCTGCTTTGTTTAAAGCACAGGAAACGGAAATAATGGATACACTGCATGATGTGATGAGCAGAGGTGCTTATATTTTGCAGAGAGATTTAGAGGAGTTTGAGGAAAATATAAAGAAACTTATTGGGGTTAAGCATGTTTTGGGAGTAGCGGATGGCACAAATGCCTTGATGCTGTCACTTCGCGCTGCCGGTGTGGGGCATGGGGATGAGGTCATTATGTCATCCCATACCTATATCGCTACTGCCGCCGCTGTGCATTTCGTGGGAGCAACACCTGTGCTGGTGGAATGCGGGGCGGATCACATGATAGATCCCAAAAGCGTTGAACAAGCTATTACAGATAATACCAGGGTTATAATGCCTACCCAGCTTAATGGCCGGACCTGCGATATGGATGCATTACAGGCGATTGCAGATAAACATGGTCTGATCATAATTGAAGATGCAGCACAGGCGCTGTCATCTATGTATAAGGGTAAATGTGCAGGGACTTTCGGTCTGGCCGGAACATTCAGTTTTTATCCTGCCAAGGTTCTCGGATGCTTCGGTGATGGAGGCGCTGTAGTTACTAATGATGGGGAGATAGCTGAAAGTGTTGCTCGGCTGCGTGATCATGGGCGTAACGAAGGCGGTGAGGTTGTTACATGGGGAACCAACAGCCGTCTGGATAATATTCAGGCCGCAATCTTAAATTTGAAATTGAGAACGTTTATACAAGGTATGGAATGGAGACGTGAAATTGCCGCTATGTATGATCAAGCTTTAAGAAATATTGATGATTTGAGCTTACCTCCTGCGCCGGATTCAGATGAAAAGCATTATGATATTTATCAGAATTATGAACTGGAATCCGGGCATCGGAATAAACTGAAAAGCTTTCTGGCGGAATGTGGAATAGGTACGATTATTCAATGGGGTGGAAAAGCTGTGCATCAATTCAAAGGTCTTGGGTTTGATGATGTTAAATTGCCGATTACCGAAAAAATGACGAGCAGATTTTTGATGCTGCCTATGCATACGGCGTTGACGGACGAGGATGTCGATTATATCTGTGAATGTATCATTGAGTTTTATTCCACAGATTACACGGATTAAAGAATGAAGGACGAAAGAACTTATAGGATAGTTGGAAGAAAAAATGTGGGTGCATATTACTTTTTCAGGAGACTCAAATTAAATGAAATTGTTCTTTAAATTTGCGAAAATCTGCGGAACCTGTGAATGAAAAGAATTTTTGATATAATCTGTTCTTTCTTTGGCTTATTGGCGCTTAGTCCTTTGCTGATACCGGTAATGATACTGGTGTGGGTACAGGATTTTCATTCTCCTTTTTATGTCGCGCCGAGGGTGGGTAAGGATGGAAGAATCTTCCGGATGGTTAAGCTTCGTTCCATGGTTGCAGGTGCTGATAAAACAGGTGTGGATTCCACCTCGGCTGATGATTCCCGAATTACGTCCGTAGGGCGGTTTATAAGAAAATTTAAGCTGGACGAGTTTACACAGTTGTGGAATGTATTAAAGGGAGACATGAGTCTTGTAGGTCCGCGTCCGAATGTGAAGAGGGAGACCGATCTATATACTGATGCCGAGAAGGGATTACTTGATATAAAGCCCGGAATAACGGATTTTTCATCTATCGTTTTCTCTGATGAAAATGATATTTTGAAAGACAGCGAAGATCCTGATATTGATTATAATCAGCTTATCAGGCCGTGGAAGAGCCGGCTGGGTTTGTTGTATGTGAGACATCAATCCTTTTTATTGGACTGCGCACTTGTGTTGCTGACAGTGATCGCTATTGTGTCCCGGGGGAAAGCGCTTTGGGGGGTGAATAGATTGCTTATGTTGTTAGATGCACCGGCTGATGTGATACGTGTTTCAAAAAGGGAGAATGTGCTTGTGCCATGTCCTCCGCCTGGGGCGGATAGCGTTGTTACTTCCCGATCCGCAGATTACATCCACAGATTACGCAGATTGACGCAGATTAAAGAACAAACAATATCCACAGATTACGCAGATTACACGGATTAAAAAAAGATGAAGGATGAAAGAATCCGCAGATTACGCAGATTACACGGATTGAAAAATAATGGGGATATTTTTTGTAGGGCAATGAAGAATTGGGGTGAGGTTTTTGGGTTGTTCTAACATTCGTGAAATTAAATCTGCGAAAATCTGCGTAATCTGTGGATTGGAGGAGGAGGAGTATGGAAAAACATTCTAAAGAGTTTTTGCGGCAGTTATACAAGACAATGTTGAGAATCCGGTTGTGTGAAGAGAGTTTTATAGAACCGATCCTGAATGGAGACGTACATTGCCCGGTTCACCTCTATTCGGGTGAAGAGGCTGTCGCTGCCGGGATTTGCGCCTCTTTGAACGAGACGGACTATATCTTTGGCAATCACCGTTCTCACGGTCACTTTCTTGCCAAGGGCGGCAGTATGAATGAGCTTGCGGCGGAAATCTATTGTAGAGAGACTGGCTGTTCCCGCGGCAGAGGGGGGTCAATGCATCTGATTGACCCTGATGTAGGAATGTTGGGATCTGCACCAATTGTATCAGGCACTATTTCTCTGGCCCTGGGCGCTGCTCTTGCCGCTTCGATAAGAAAAGACAATCGGGTGGCGGTCTGTTTCTTCGGCGATGGCGCGACAGGTGAAGGCGTTTTGTACGAGTCATTGAATTTTGCCGCACTCAAAAAGCTGCCGATTGTATTTGTTTGCGAAAATAATCTGTACGCAACTCACATGCCCGTTCGGGAATGTCGTGTTGAAAACAGTATTTACAAGATCGCGGAGCCTTTTCGTATTGAAAGTCGCGCGATTGATGGGAATGATGTTCTGAAGGTCTATGAGGCGGGTCAAAAGGCGATTGATAAATGCAGAGTTGGAGATGGCCCGGTCTTTCTGGAATGTTTGACGTATCGCTTTCGGGGTCATGTAGGGCCTGACGATAATATACAGGGATCGCACACGGATATCAGACCTAAAGAAGAAGTGGAAGAGTGGTTCCAGAAAGATCCCATAAAACTGCTTGAAAATTATTTGTCGCAGAATAAGCTGGTGGATAAAGAAACGTTAGATGAAATAAGGCGGGAAGTTCAGAATGAGGTTGATGATGCTCACATATTTGCCAAAAACAGCCCCGTGCCTGACAGAGAGGAGTTGACGAGAGATGTCTACAGATAGAAAACTGCAATACAGCCTTGCCATAAACGAGGCGTTCCATCAAATGATGTCGAGTGATGAATCGGTATTCTTGATTGGTCAGGGTGTGAAAAGTCCATGGTATGTGGGCAATACTGCTCAAGGCTTGTTGGAGCAATTTGGGCCGGAGCGGGTGATCGATACGCCGGTTTCAGAGAATGCAATGACAGGAGCGGCTGTCGGCGCGGCAATTGCGGGAATGAAATCGATCATTGTGCACCCGAGAGCGGACTTTATGCTCTATGCTATCGATCCAATTATAAATGAAGCGGCCAACTGGCATTATATGAATGGGGGCAAGGCCTCGGTGCCGGTGGTTATCTGGGGAATTATCAACCGGGGCGGGGAACAGGGGGCACAGCATTCTCAGGCAATTCAGGCGATGTTCGCGCATATACCGGGCCTGAAAGTTGTAATGCCTTCGACGCCTTATGACGCCAAGGGTTTAATGATTGCAGCGATCAGGGACCCCAACCCTGTTGTATTTATTGATGATCGCTGGCTGCATAATCTTGAAGATGTTGTTCCTGAAGAAGTATATGGGGTGGAAGTCGGTAAGGGTGTTGTCAGGCGAGAGGGTAAGGACATAACCGTTGTTGCCACTTCTTTCATGGCGCATGAATCAATGAAAGCGGTTCAGGAATTGGAAAAAGAGGGTATAGATGTCGAGTTTATTGATCCTCGCACTGTGAAGCCGATCGATCAGGATTTAATATTAAAATCTGCCATGAAGACGGGCAGGCTGCTTGTTGTGGATGGTGGTTGGAAAACATGTGGTCTCGCTGCGGAGATATCGGCAATGGTATCCGAGAGTGTATTCGAGTATCTTAAAGCGCCGATTAAAAGGGTGACCCTTCCGGATTGCCCGGCGCCGGCCAGCGCGGAACTGGAAAAGGAATTTTATAAGTACAGCGGAGATATTGTGAAAGCAGTGAAACAAATCATGAAGTGAAATATCTAGCGCAAAGACTTCCAGGCTCTCACGCTTTACCAACATGCCTTAAGCTGAAACGTAAAAAGAAAAGATTGGCAAATTTTGACCCAAGACCTTTTCCGTTAATCACGGTCCATGTTCCATATCCAATTATTAGCTGTAACAGTCAATCTTTGCCCGACCTGGGCACGCTGTGCAATTTCAGGAGCATATCTTCCTGCAATAACGAAACCTCTGAGGTTTATGGTGCATCCGACGCTTACAGAAGAGAATATGAATTATGTTGTGGAGCAGGTGGGGCAGGTTATGGGGGAGGCGAGCAGGTGAGGGGATTAGAGGGGTGACTGGAGATAGAAATCGGAAAACAGAGGTCAAAAATCGGAGGATGGAAAGCTTCAAAAGGCATTTCTAATCCACAAATTACACAGATTATAAAAACTGTCGGATTTCTTTACATATTGTGTATCGTTAATGACAGACACAATAGTTTGTGTTGTCCCAATAAAAACAGCTAAATACCAATAACGTTTATTTTTTGCCATCACAATCCAAAAAAAATACTGTCGAATTTCTTTACATATTTTTGAAATGTATCAGGTGCGCAAATTGAGTTATGTCAGTAAATATCGATAGTTATCAAAGTGGCATGTATTTTGCTCTATTTTTGGTAAAAAGGTTATTAATTATGATTGGAGGTGGGGAAGATGAAACGTATATTATTAATGGCCATTGTAGTGGTAGCCGTTGCTTTTTCTTCAATTCAGTCTCATGCTGCGATAATGTTTCAAGAAAATTTTGAAGGTGACTTGTCGGCATGGACTGGTAAATTTGGCGGTGATTACAGTGGTGTGATTGCTGATGATCCCATAATGGGTTCTGCAAACAGTGTCTTGACGTTTACTGAAGTAGCTTCCAAAGGAGATATATTTACTGTAAACACCTTTAATTCTGCAAGTGATGAGTTCCGACTCTCTTTTGACTATCTGGGTTTAGAAAGCAGTTGTGGAGATGGAGGGGGTTTTATCGGTTTCTCCGAAGACACGGGTGGCAGTAACTACTGGCTGGCTGGCACTGAGGCTTATACAGGAGCACTAGGCTTAGTGTATCCGTTACAAGATACCGGAGAATGGACGCACGTAGTGATCGACTTCAGTTTTCCAGGTAGTATGCACATAATGATAGAGGATTTTCTTAGGCCCCTTGTTGTAGCCGGCGATGCGTTTTTTGATAACATCGTTCTCGAAAATCCTCAAGAAGTTCCTGTTCCTGAACCCGCCACTCTTTTACTGCTCGGTTTCGGACTTATTGGGATAGCCGGCGGTATGAGAAGGAAATGATTCTTTCAAAAGTAAAGTTAGAAAGTTAGGAAAAGTGGAGGAATAGGAAAAGTACACCTGTTCCTCCATTATTTTTTCTCTTCTATTGCTCCCTTCCACTCTATGTAATCTTTGAAGTTTTTAATAAGTGCTTCTCGTGTCATATCAACCCTTTCAGACCTTTGAACTTTCCAGCAAGTGGTTAAAGCCCAAGATGTTTGTAAAACGTGCCAGGGAATATAAGGTTGTCAACAATTGACAGGCTATATTGAGCATGGTATTGGAGTGCCTGTGATTTATAAAAGGCTGCAGCAGCGGAGGGTTGCTGGAAAAATCAGGAAACGTATTAGAGGTATTGAATGTTAAGACTTGGCGCCCTCTCCCGCTTTCTCAGACACTTTTTAATATGAAGAATATTATACACAATAAAAATTTTTACCTGATGCTTTCTGCCGACGCGGTTCTCGTGGCGTTGGCTTATAGCCTGGCGTATCTGGTTCGTTTTGAGGGAAACATTCCCTTACAGAATCTGGCGCAGTTAAAAGCTACTTTGCCATTTGTTATTGCATTTAAGCTAATCTGTTTCTTTATATTCGGTCTTTACAGAGGGATGTGGAGATACACAAGTCTTGCGGAGGTAAGAAATGTTCTTAAAGCGACGGTTTGCTCTTCCATAGTTATTGTATTGGTCATTTTGCTTTTATACCGCTTCCAAGGCTATTCCCGCTATGTATATGTTATCGATTTTGTACTCACTTTTCTGTTTGTGGGGGGAGCTCGGGCTGCCATCCGAATGTTTTTTGATAATAATTATTCGTTTTTCCGGGTCATCAGACATAACAGAAAATCTTCTCTAAGAAGGCTGCTGATTATCGGCGCGGGAGACGCGGGTGAAAAGGTGCTCAGAGAAATTCTGGAACATCCGTCGATTAATATAGAGCCTGTGGGATTTCTTGATGATAATCCGCTCAAAAGGGGAAAGGCAATCCATGGAATTCCGGTTTTGGGAACGCTGGATGATATAGGCAAAGTTAAGAGAAACTTTGATGAGATACTGATTGCCATTCCTTCGGTCAGGGGTGCGGAGATGCGGCGGATTGTCGATATGTGTGAAGAGACCGGAAAGCCGTTTCGCACTGTGCCCGGAATCTGGGAGCTTATTGAGGGAAGGATTTCGGTAAAATCGATTCGTAATGTACACATAGAAGACCTGTTGGATCGTGAGGAGATTCACTTGGACGAAGAGGAGATCCGCCAATATATCAAAGACAAGCGGGTCCTGATTACAGGGGCAGGGGGATCCATAGGATCTGAACTGGTGAGACAGGTGGGGCGTTTTCGTCCGCAGGCGCTGGCGCTTCTGGATTTCAGCGAAGAAAATCTTTTCAAGATAGAGGGGGAGTGCAGGCAGCGATTCGGGTTTATCCCGATATCCGGGTTTCTCGTTGATGTGAAAAACCGGAAATCTACAGACAGGGTGTTTCGTGAGTTCGGTCCGGACACGGTCTTTCATGCCGCCGCTTATAAGCATGTTCCCATGCAGGAACTGCACCCATGGGAGGCGGTGTTCAATAATATTTCAGGTACACGAAACCTGGTTGAAGCGGCCCTGGAAAATCGGGTGGAGCGCTTTGTCCTTGTCTCGACGGATAAGGCTGTGCGGCCTGCTAATATTATGGGTGCTACGAAGCGTATGGCCGAGATGTTTGTGGAATGTATGAACGGGGATGTTGTGACGCGCTTTATGGCTGTGCGCTTTGGGAATGTGCTCTGGAGTTCCGGATCGGCTATTCCCATGTTTCAGAAACAGATTTCCCAGGGCATGCCTGTGACTGTTACGCATCCGGAGATAACCCGTTATTTTATGAGTATTCCGGAAGCCGCGCAGTTGATCCTTCAGGCGGGAGCCATGGGCAGGGGAGGCGAGATATTTATTCTGGAGATGGGCAAGCCCATGCGCATTGTCGATCTGGCCCGGGATCTGATACGTCTCAGCGGTCTTGAGCCTGACAGGGATATCCCAATCGAATTTATAGGCCTTCGCCCGGGTGAGAAACTGTATGAAGAATTGATCACCGAGGGAGAAGGAATCGTGGCCACAGGACATGAAAAGATTCTTGTCCTGCGGGGTGACGACACACACAATCGTGATGTTCTCAATGCTCAGATTGATGAACTTCTTACCATAGCAGCCACCTTCGACGCCATTGCGATAAAGAAAAAGTTGAAGGAGATCGTGCCGGAATATACGCCACAGATTTGAGGGCATTTAAGAGATTATCACGAAAGCACGAAGGGCAATGTTGAATGTTAAATGTTAAATGGTTAATTAAAAAGATTAAAGACAAAAGCAAAAGAACAAAAACTAAAAATCTATCACGAAAACACGAAAAAAAGATGGTAAATTAAAAGATTAAAGGCTTGATAAAAGAAGCTGATGGCGGTTTTGGCCGCGTTTTTGTTTCTCGTGGGGCAACCGTTTAGATTCCGGTTGCCCTTTTTGTTTTATGGAGAGTAATGGGGTCAGGTCTTGCACTCTTGACAGGGTGTAGCGTGGGGTCTCTGTGCCCCACAGAGGGGGCACGCTACTAGAAGGAGAGGTCCCTGACACCATCTGGGATCGAGGTGAAGTCTTTAACGTTTTTAATCAGTATTTTTTTGTCTGCATTTACACTTTCAAAGAGTTTTTTCTGTTTGTCGGTGAGTTCTGAATTATATTTTACTTCTATTAATATTTTGTCTTTTGTTAAAAAATCTACTTCAATTTTGTTTTTGTAAATATAGCATGGGTTTTTGTACTTAATTTTAAGATAAACAAGGTTTTCAAACACGGCGCCTTTATCTCTAAATCCTGTATATATGTTTTTTATACCTATATCTCCCGCATATATTTTTTTTGGAGATTTGAGTCTTTCATTCAATTTGCCGCATCTTTCAATAGGATGAATAAGATAGGTATCTTCGAAATAGCTTAAATACCTTCTGGCGGTGTCAACTCCAATGCCAAGAATTTTTGAAATCTTATTAAGACTTACCTGCTTTCCCGCCCTTTCCATCAAAAGCCTGAAATAATCTCTTATGATTTTTTTATCTCTTATACCGTGAGCCGCAATGATGTCCTTATAAATAATATCGTCTAAGAGTTCAACGAGGTAGGCAATATCCCCGGTTAAAACGTATTCGGGAATTCCTCCTGTCTGCATATAATCCTCGAAATAACGGTCTAAAAGATGGGTGTTTGACTTATTCAATTTGATCTCTTTAAATATCAGATATTCTTCGAATGTAAGGGGCAGGATTTCAATGATCTTTTCTCTTCCCGTTAAATGTGCCTTCTTGTCTTTCAATATGGAGGAAGCAGACGAGGAGGCATATATCTTGACATTGCCCAGGTCGTATAAATTCTTCAGTTCCTGCTGGAAATTTTCTTTGTAAGTAATTTCGTCAAGAAACAGGTATATCTGTTCTGAGAACGGAAGCTTATGTATCTTTCTGTATTCATCAATGATTTCCATTATTGAGTAGTGTTCAAGGCCATAAGTGTCAAGGCTGATATAAAAAATACGTTTTGGTTCGATACCATGATTTTTAATCAGTCTCTCTATGAAAAGTTTCATCAGGGTTGTTTTGCCAATCCTTCGAAGGCCTGTGAGAATTGCAATATCTTTTCTTTTCATGGATTGTTCCATCTGCAACAGGTACGTTTTTCGCTCGACAAAATTGTAAGAAGCTTTCTCTTCCCACCATGGATTAAACCTGAAAAATAATTGCTCCATTTGTACTACCTCGTAGAATAAGATTGTCATATTCTATACTGCACCATAGTATAACTTGTCAAGGGGAAAAAGTGGATTAAAAAAAAGGGGGGGAAATCTGTTTGCCTTATATTGTCAAAAGAATTAGTATGGTACCCTTCTGTTTTAAATACTGTTGAGGTGACGAGAGGATATGACTGCTGAAGAAAAGAACGATGAATTATCATTTGAAGAGCTTCTGAAGGAAAGTACAGCTGAAATCGGGCGGCTGGAACCGGGGCAGCGCGTGGAAGCTCAAATTGTCGATATTGGCTCTGACTGGGTTTTTCTGGGTCTTGGCGGAAAGAGCGAAGGGTCTCTGGATAAAAAGGAACTTCTCGATGAAAACGGCGATTTCACTCTAAAGATCGGCGATACGGTCACGGCGTATTTCCTGTCGTCGCGGCATAACGAAATGCTCTTCACCACCCGGATTACCAGTGGTGAGGCTGGACGGAACTTCCTTGAACATGCCTCGAGCAGCGGAATCCCGGTTGAGGGGTTGGTGGAAACGGAGACAAAGGGCGGATTCCGGGTCAAGATAGCCGGAGACACCATGGCTTTTTGCCCTTATTCCCAGATGGGGCTGCGGCGGGTGGAAGATTCCTCCGAATATGTGGGGAAGCGAATGCCGTTTATCATTACGGAATATGGTGAAAATGGCCGGAATGTTATCCTTTCCAACAGGGCCATCCTGGAAGCAGAATTGCGTGCAAAAAGGGAGGCGCTCAAGGAGGAATTGAGCGAGGGCATGAAGGTCAAGGGGCCCGTCGCCTCGATTCAGAATTTTGGCGCGTTTATCGATATCGGTGGCATCCAGGGATTGCTCCCCATTTCGGAAATCGGGTGGGCACGGGTCGAGGATATTCACGACGTACTCTCCGTCGGGCAGGAGCTGGAACTGGTTATTCTGAATCTGGACTGGGAAAAAGATCGAATGTCTCTCAGTCTCAAAGCGACACTTCCCGATCCCTGGGATCAGGTTGAAGAGAAATATCCCGCGGGATCTTCACATGTCGGAAAGGTGGCACGCCTGACAAAATTCGGAGCATTTGTAACCCTTGAAGGCGGCGTGGACGGGCTGGTTCATATTTCAAAGCTGGGTGGCGGAAAACGGATTAACCATCCCAATGAAGTGCTGGAACAGGGACAGGCTTTGGAGGTGATCGTTGAAACGGTTGATCGTGAGAAGAGAAGACTCTCTTTGGCGCTGGAGCGCGAAGAAAAGGGGAAAAATGAGTCGGAAATGGCCGACGACTATCGCGAATACCTACAAAATGCCCCCACCTCGATGGGAACACTCGGTGATATCCTGAAGAAAAAACTTAAAAAATAATGGGGTCAGGTCTTGCGTTTTGCCTTTTTGATATAGGAAAACAATTTGAGATAGCTCCGGAAAGGCAAAACGCAAGACCTGACCCCATTTATCCTGAAAGGTGTGTGGAATGAAGAAGGTTGTCATAGGCGTTATCGTGGTCCTGGTTATTTGCCTGGTTCTCGTGGTGCTTGCGCCTTTTATGGTGAATCTCGACCGGTATAAGGGAACAATTCTTGCGCGGGTAGAACCGTACCTGGATCGCGATGTCGATTTTACGCATATTGAGCTGACGATATTGTCCGGTCTGGGCGCGGAGATTCAGGGGCTGCGTGTTGCCGATAACCCCCGGTTCTCTTCTGCCGATTTTATCTCCCTTGACAGTCTTCAGGTGCAGGTTGAATTCCTTCCGCTGTTGAAAAAGGAGATCAAGGTCAGGAAGATTGTCTTGAAAAGGCCCGTGATTTCAGTGGCGCGCAATGCCGGGGGGGAGTTCAATTTCGATGACATTCTCGCTTTGTTGAAACGTCGTTCGCGCGGGCAGGATTCCCTGAAGAAGGAAGGAAAGGCGGCGGGAACTCCGTCAGCCCGGTTTGGGAAAACTTCTGTCGCGTGGGCGGCAGCCGGAAATCCTGATGCCAAAAGTTCATCATCATCTGCAGCGTTGCCTCTCAGCATACAGGAACTTCAGATTGTGAAGGGGAAGGTTCTGTACCGCGACGAAATGCTTCTGCCCGATGCGGGGACTCTGGTAATCGATGCCCTGAATCTCACCATGAAGGATGTTTCTCTTGACCGGCCGGTCTTTGTTGATTTGAGTGCAGATCTCCTGAAAAGTGGCGCAAAGAATGTTTCCATTAAAGGGACACTGGGGCCGCTGGGCACGCCGATCGATGTGCGGAACATGCCGCTCGCGGTCGATCTGGCGGTGACATCATTTCCTCTTGCCGGAATATCCGCGCTTTTGCCTGTAAAGGTTTTGTCCGGCGCTGTTACCGCTGAGGTGAAGGGAAAGGGATCGCCAGATAATCTGTCTCTGAACATGCGGGCAGGGTCGGACCGGGTCGAGTTTCAGCTGCCGCCAAAGAAAAATGGAAAAAAACCACCGAAGGCCGGTATTCTCAGGGGAATGAAACTGGACGTGAAGGGAACGCGGACACGAAAACAGAATCTGCGGGGGCGGGGAACCCTTGCCATCGAAAATGGCACGTTCGAGTCGGTTCCCTTTGTCGCAGCGACATCGAATTTCAGCTACATGCCCGGCCGGGTGACTATCGATTCTCTGAACATGCAGGCATTTGATGGCAGCATACAGGGGAAGGGGTTCTACGATATAGAGAAGAAGGGGTGGTCCTTTGACCCATCGATGCAAGGGGTTGACGTGAGTACACTGTTGAATGCCCTGACCGAGCATAGAGACATTTTTGCCGGGACTCTTTCGGGAGATCTGCATGCGGAGGGCACCATGCCGGCCGGAAAAGAGTCGAAGCTCGGAGCACGCGGATCGATATTGCTCGCGAAGGGGGAGTGGAAGAATTTCAACCTGGTTGAGAGTGTTCTGGACAGTCTCTTTGGCCTGGAAGGTGTCGGCCGGTTTCTCAGTTATCAGGGTGGAGAAGTGGCCCGGCATGAATCGACGCGGTTTGATTCCCTGGATGGAACCTTTGAAATGGAGAATACCATCATACAGGTGCAATCGCTGACTCTGAGAAATATCCAGACCAGTAAGGCAACCGACTCGGTGGCGATCCTGAAGGGCATCGTGGACAGAGCGTCTAAAACTCTTGACCTGAGAGGGGTGGTGATCCTGTCAGAACGGCATTCCCGGAAACTGGCGGAAAAGGCCGACATCCTGAGGGCGCTTCTGAACAATCAGGGACATATGGTATTGCCCATTACCCTGAAGGGATCGCTTCGAAAACCGGTTCCTTTCCTCGACACCGAATACGTACTCAACGCTCTCTCATCCTACTACATCCAGAAAGGCACCCAAAAACTCCTGGAAAAACTCTTTTAAGATGGGGTCAGGTCTTGCGTTTTGCCTTTTTGATATAGGAAAACAATTTGAGATAGCTCCGGAAAGGCAAAACGCAAGACCTGACCCCATCTTCCTTGACCCCATCTTCCTTTTCCTCTCTATCCTCCCTCTGTTTCCTTTTTCTTTCCAGAAGCTATCTTGCTTACCCGCGAATAGTGTAACCCGGCATAATCGCCTATGTCTTTTAGCTTGTAGCCCCATCGGTAAACGGATTCATGTATAGCTTCGTCTCTTTTCTTGTCTCGAAATATTTCTTCCAGTGATGGTCGTGCGGCGTATCGCTCCTGCCTTATTATTTCTTCCGTTTCAGGTTTATCAATCAGGCCTCTTACCTTCTTGATAAAGCCCTCTCTGCCTAAGATAAATCCACCTTTTGCCTCTTTTAAGGGACTCTCACCGGCCAATCCTTCTTCGACGAAATGGATGTATTGCTTTTCGGCCTCAGGCTTTGAGGAATCGAATAAACTTAATAGCCAGTCCGTGTGCAGAAAGCCTGGCTTCATCTCGTATCCTGCCGTTGCCATTAATGATGACCAGGGCCATTTATCTGGCGAGGAAACGATCCCGGCGCGGACGGGGTTCAATACAATATAGCGACTGAGTTCAAGGAGATAGCTCTCTCTTTCAACAAAAAAAGCTTTATAGCGGCCCTGAAAGAGATGCCCGGGTTTCTGATAACGCAGGTTGATTTTTTGCGTGAATACGCCATTGAGCTGACGCATCCCTGCTGAAAGGTTAGCTTGCGGAGTTTCAACCAGAAGATGATAATGGTTGGGCATAAGGCAGTAGGCGTGGATAATCCATCCATAGCGGTCTACAACATCTGAGAGGATCTGCAAAAATATTTGATAATCTTCTCTATCGGAATAAATGTTCTGTCGCGCATTGCCCCGGGAGGTTACATGGTAAAGGCCTCCCTCAACTTCTATTCTCATCGGTCTTGCCATAACTCTGCTTTATATCAAAAAAAGGCAAAACGCAAGACCTGACCCCATTTCTTGCTATTCCTGCGTCAAGGGTGTAGATATAGTACCCATTAATAAGGAATGTGATTATGGATCGTGGTGTTTCGAAGATACTTTTTGACAAGCAGGATCATGAACTCCTGGTTATTGTCAACGAGGTTCTCAACAGGGACAAGTCGCGGAAGTATCTCAAGAATCTTTTGAACCCGTATCTGCACCCGCATGGAATCAAGGAGATGGCGGCGTCGAAGGAGCTGCGCGTTGCCTACGCCGTAATCCACCTGCTCAATTCTCTGGAGGTCGGTGAGGCGGAGGATCGCCTGAGCGCTCTGCGTTCCCTGCGGGATGAGGTGCTCTACAGTGCCCAGAGTTTTCTCCGCAGGAATACCGCCCGGGTTCTCCTGCAGATCATGAAAAAGCTGGTCCAGGCTCAAGGGGATTATCGCCGGCAGCTGGAACTGGCGCATGATTTCCGCATCACGGCGTCCGGGAAGCCTCGTATTGTACGGGAGCAGCTGAGGCGTTATCATCTGTTGGAAATGCCGGAGGAATGGAGTCAGATTGCAAGCGATGATCATGTCCACGATGTCAACACCAAGGGTCGAAAATCTTCCACTCACCTGATAATGGATGCCTGGATCAAGGGTATCCGAAGAATCAAGGTTATTTATTATAATCATGTAAAAGCGGATGTCGCCGAGGAGCTTTTGAAGGCGGCTGAGATTATGGGTATCAGGGTCAGGATCGGTGTCGAGTTTTCCGCGAGATTTCACGACAGGTATGCTCTGTTTATATGGGCGCCACGCGGGCTTCTGGACGCGCAGGATTACCTGAATTTTTTGAAGGAAGAACCGGTTGAGTCCTTTATGGCTGAGGGACGCAGGGTTTCGGAATACCAGCGGCAGTATATCATGGCGGTCCTCAGGGAGTTTAACGACAGGCACCGCTACGCGATAGAGGATGACTACGGATTTCTTCCTCCTCTCCTTGATCAAGAGGAGTTTTTGTCTTTTGTGGGTGTCGGCCAGGCGTCTTTGCTGCATCTGGCCGAGTACGTGCACACAAAAATGCTGCCTGTCGTGGAGGATCATGTTGCCGCTCTAAGAGTGAAGTATATCGGAGCGGGACCTGAAGAGCGTCGGCGAATGGCCGGCATTGTGGGTGAGCTGAACAGACTGGATTCGGAGGCTATTGTGGAGGAGTACCTGCGCCCGTCTCACAATCCTTCCGTTCCGGATCCTAATATACCATGTGACGGGGCCGATGTTCCGGCTTTGCTGACTCTCTCGCCGCGTGAGCTCCTCGAACGGCTGGGGCATCTTAATGCCGGTTACAGTATTACTCTTGCTCTCGGTAATCTGAATGTCGAAGATGTTATTGAGCTTCTCTATGATTGCAGGGGC
>JAFDAI010000008.1 GCA_019313905.1 Deltaproteobacteria bacterium
TTTATTTCCGGGCGAGTTCATCTCGACCCGGCAGTTTACATGTAAACATTGTGAACCGCTTGGAGGTTTCCTTCAATCTTTTTTACTTATGCATTCAAACAGCGCCCTTTTTTAGGGTAGGTATGGGGTCGAAATGACAAATGGTGCGAGTATAACTTTTTACGAGTTTGTCAAAATTTAAACAAGGACGATTTTTCAAAGGCAACCGATAAAATGCTGAACAAAAAGGGCGCTGTCCCTATTAAAGGCTTCACACTTATTGAGATACTTATCGCCATATTCATACTGGCGACGGTGCTGACAACTGTGTATGCCGCGTATACCGGAACTTTCAAATTAGTAAAATACACCCGGTCCGGTGATGATATCTACAGTATGGCACGAACAGCAATAGACAGGATGACGGAAGACATGGAATCCGTTTGCAAATACGGGGATTCCTTCGAATTCGTTTCCGGGGAGATTGAAACAGGAGATTTCATGGAGCTGTCATTCCTCTCGTCATCCCATCTGAACTTTGATGATGAAAGGTCTTCCGGTATTGCCATTATAAACTACTCCGTCGTAAAGGATGATGAGAAAGACAGTTATATCCTGAAACGGAGGGATGATCTGTACCGTGGCGGAGCGACAGAGGAGAACGAGGGAGGATATATCCTCTGTGACGGATTGCAGTCTCTTACATATAAGTTTTATGACGACAGCGAGGTGGAGTACGACTCTTGGAACTCTAAATCCGATTTAAAAGCTCAGAAAGACAAGATCCCTGCTGTAATCTTCATACGCATGGATTTTATAAATCCCGATAACAGAGACAAGCCTTACATCTTTATGACAAAGGTGTTTCTGCCAATGGCGGGAAATCAATGAAAAAGATCCTGATGAATGACAGGGGTGTGGCGTTGATACTGGTGATCCTGATGATCAGCATTATTGTCGCGATCACGCTCCAACTGAATATGGCATCAAGATCCGGGATATATGAAGCCGCGAATCTTGGCGACGGAATCAGGGCCGCCTGTGTGGCAAAGTCCGGGTTCTGCATGGGAGAGGCGCTTCTGTCCGAGGATAAAAACGATCTTGATTCTCTGAATGAAAACTGGGCTGAAGCGGAACTGCTTTCCGCCGGCTCAGGAGCCCTCTTTGATACCGGACACTTCGGGCTGCATATTGAGGACGAGTCCGGCAGGATCCCGATTAATAAACTTGTGGACGGCACCGAATACAACGACAAAATCAAGGGTCTCCTGACAGGATTTCTGAGCCTGCCGAAATTCGGCCTCGATGAACAGCAGGTCCGCGACATTGTAGACGCTGTAAAGGACTGGATAGATGAGGATGATGAGACAACCGGGTTCGGCGCCGAAGATATATACTATGGAGGGCTGGAAAACCCATACGCATGCAAAAACGCTCCTCTGGATTGTATTGAAGAGCTTTTAATGGTAAAGGGAATTACAGAAAATCTGTATTACGGCACGGACGAGATACCCGGTATCGCGGAGTATTTTACCCTGTACGGCAAGGGCGCGATAAACATTAACACCGCTCCGAATCTGATACTGAGGGCGCTATCTGATGAAATCACGGATGAAATGACCTTTGATATGGATGAGTTCAGAAGAAATGAAGAAAACAATCTTTTGGAACCTGCATGGTATAAAAATATTCCGGGGATGACCGGCATAACCATCGACCCCGGGTTGATAACCACTCAAAGCAACATATTCAGGATCACATCCACAGGTTATCTGAATGATATCAACAGAAGGGTAGTCGGGGTAATCGAAAGAAACAGCGGCGAGACGGTAAAAAGACTGTCCTGGAAGGTGGACTGATGCCGGAAAAGATTCTCGGCCTTGACATCAGCAGTAACAGCATAAAGGCGGTCCGGGTTACGGCCGGTCTGAGGGGGTACGAGATTGCCGGCGTGTCCCTTATTGATATTGATGAGGCGGGCGGTACTGAAGAGGCCCTGAAAAGATTGTTTGAAAATGACGCATTCAAAAACAGCGTGTGCGTAACCTCACTTCCCGCGGGAAGTTTTTCCTTCCGCAATATAAGGCTTCCATTCAAAAACAGAAGAAAGATCGACAAAACCATCGCGTACGAACTCGAACCGCTTCTCCCCTATTCCGCCGACGATGTCCTTATAGATTACACGGTTGTGGATCAGGGAGATCAATCAGAAATATTCGCGGCCGCGATACCTGAATCCGTTGTCGGCGATCTGGTCAGGCACCTCGACGGATATCATGTGGAGACATCAATAATCGATATAGATGCAGTCCCTGTGGTCTCAAGGATTACAGCCGGTGGCGACGTTGGGTGCGGTCTCCTTTTGGATATCGGCTACAGGGACACCACAGGTGTACTGTTCAGGGATGGCAGGGTCTTTCACATAAGACATTTTCCCTTCGGAGGAGCAAATATTACCGGGGCTCTGGCGGAGGCCGCCGGGATTGAATTCTCAGAGGCCGAAGAGAAAAAAAGGTCGGGTGACGCAGGCAGGACCGGAAAAAAGGTATCAGCGGTCTGCCGGAAATTTTTCCTTGAGGTAAAGAATACGCTGGAATTCCTGAAGTTAAAAGAGGAACTCGAAGAAGAACCCGGTGGAATCTTCCTGACCGGAGGAGGGGCACTCTACCAGCCGCTCAGAGATGAGATGGAAAACTTCTTCTCTCTTCCGGTGGAGATGGTTGATGTCTCAGCAGCGGAAGATATCGGCATGGAGGAGGGAATCACGGAAGGTTTAAATTCCATGCTGATGAACCAGGCTCTCGCCCTCGCAACCAGAGAGTCAAAAAAGGGCGTTGGATTTAATTTTGCCATAGAAGAGTTCAAGCCAAAAAGGGCATATGAAAAGTTCCGGAAAGATTTTAAATGGGTAGCAGCGCTTGCTTTCATAGTACTTTGCACATTCGGAATTGATCTGTACATGGACTACCACTACAGCCGGGCGCGTCTGGACAGGCTAAAGAGTGAAATAACATCCGTTTTCAAAGAAACATGCCCCGAGGTTACAAAGATCGTCGATCCCGTTCAACAGCTTAAAGTCAAGATTACCCTGGCACATCAGTCTTCTGCCGGAATGAACGGCACCGGATTCGGGACAAAGACACTGGATATCCTGAAGGATATCTCCAAGCTTGTTCCGGGAACTACAGACTTTCTTATTACAAGCTTTGCGTTTGACGGAGATACTGTGAAAATCAAGGGCGAAACCGACAACTTCAACAGTGTTGACGGCATAAAAAGCGAACTCGGTAAATCAAGCTGTTTCAGGAATGTTACGATAAGCTCGGCAAGTCTTATCAAAAAGGGAAACCGGGTCGGGTTCGATCTGAGAATGGAAGTAACCCGGAATTAACTGCTCAGGGCTAGAGAAACAAGGGCGCAAGGAAAAATGGACTTTCGGACAAGACTCAAACTGACAAAACATGAGAGGTATTACGTAGCGACAGGCGCTGTCCTGGTCATCCTCATTATTATCCTCCAGTTTGTCTTGTTCCCATTTCTGGGAGAGAAGAAAAAGGTCAGACGCTCTATTCAGGCGAACGAACAGGCCTTGAGGGAACTTATCTCTCTCAGCTCGGAATATATGGCGCTGAAGGAAAACTCGATTGATATCGAAAAGGCCATTGCCGGTAGGCCCGGGAACTTCACCCTTTTTTCATTTCTGGAAAAACAGGCCGGACGAAGCGGAGTAAAACCAAACATAAAATACATGAAACCCTCAACCTCAATAAACAGGGAATCATACAACGAATCGACCGTGGAGATGAAGCTGGAGAATGTAACATTGGAGCAACTCGTCGAATACCTGTATCTCGTGGAATCTCCTGAGAATTTGGTCGGAATCAAGAGGATCTCGATAAAGCAGAGCAGGGGAAGTCCGGAATATCTGACTGTCTTGATGCAGTTGATAACATACATAAAATGAGGGGGTCGGGATCTGGGGTCTGGGAATTATAGGATTAGAAGTCGGAAATCCGTAAACCGGTAACCGTAAACCGTCACAAACATGAAAACAAAAAAATGGATTACATATACGATATACGGCATACTAATTACCGTAATATTTCTGTATGTTCGCTTCCCATCCGATAACGCGGCGAATTATATTAGATCAATCGTTGTGGCCGGTAACCCGAACGTTGTCCTCTCGTTTGATTCCGCAAGCCCCTCTCTCCCGCCGGGCATAAAACTGGGCAATGTTGAAATCGGCTTCAGGGACAGACCCGATTTAGTTTTCAGGACGGACACCTTAAAAATACGCCCGGCTATTGCAAGCCTTCTTTCAGGTAAGCTGTCACTCCTCCTGAATGCGGACGTGTACGGGGGAAATATGCGTGCGGATATAAACTTTGCGAACCGCTTTTCGACCGAAGGTCCTGTCAGGATAAATACCGGGTTTAGTGGTATTAACCTCGGGAAATGTTCCTGTCTCAAAACGGCGACAGGTCGCCGAATTGACGGCATACTCAGCGGGTCACTGTCGTACAATGGAAGATGGAATAGAATTACCAGCGGCACAGGCAGCGCCAGATTCGCTCTCCTTGAGGGGAGTGTACAACTTTTGAGGGACATATTCAGCCTCGGTGAACTGGATTTTGATAAAATGGAGGCAGATATAACCCTAAAAAATCGTACCCTCAAAATAACCAGTCTGGAAATGACAGGAAAACAATTGAACGGATCTTTCAGCGGAAATATATTTCTGAATAAAAACATCATGCGAAGCAGGTTAGCCATAAAAGGCAATATGAAAATCCATGCCATGAATGGGGATATCTCGACATCCCTGAAGGGAACCATTGCCAATCCGGTCCCGAGGTTTATGTAAGGCTATGACATCCGGATACCGTACAATAGTCATCCTCATAGTAATTACCGTACTGGCATATCTGTCAGTAGATATCTTTTACAGGACGATAGACGCAAAACTTACCCGCGTCAAAACCGGGATAACAACCACTGAAAAGAGAACCCTTCCAGTTGTCAAAAGACAACCCCCTGGTTCTTACCATGTAATTTCGGAGAGGAACCTGTTCGGTTCAATCAATAAAGCTGCGGGAGAAAGATATATCAATGTTGATGAGTTGGAGTCCACAAAGCTGAACCTGGTCCTTCTGGGAACGGTTTACGGAACCGGGAAATTAGACTGCGCCGTCATTGAGGAAAAAGACAAGAGAAAACAGGCACTTTTCAGGGTGGGAGAGACCATTGCCTCCGCCACAGTCGTCAAGATAATGCGCGGCATGGTCGTACTTCATGTCGATGGCAGAGATGAGGTGCTGGCCATGGAAATTAAGACCGGCAAAGATATGGCGGGGGTTGCCAAAAGAGCAGTTTCCGGCGCCGGGAGCTCCGTCATCGTGAGAAAAGCCGAGATAGATGAAGCCCTGAAAGACATGGGCAAAATTCTTACTCAGGCCAGGATTCGACCATACTTTTCCGCTGGAAAATCGGATGGCTTCATAATAAACAGGATAAAAAAGGGAAGTATCTTCCAGAAGATGGGCATGCAGAATGGAGATATCATACAGGGCGTTGACGGCCACCCCATTAAAAGCCCGGATGAAATGCTGAAGCTGTACAACGGGTTGAAATCAGGTTCCGCAATAAGCCTTAACATCAAAAGAAGAGGGAAAGAGCAGAATCTGGAATACGTTTTTGAATAGTCAGCAGTTCCATGTTCCCTGAACTCGAAACTCGAAACTCAAATAATCATGTACACATCATACTTCGGCTTAAAAGAAAATCCATTCAGCATGACACCGGACACCAGATATCTCTTTCTCAGTCCGCAGCACAGTGAAGCGCTGAACCACCTGCTCTACGGCATAAATGAAAAAAAGGGGTTCATGGTAATTACGGGAGGAATCGGAACAGGCAAGACCACTATCTGCAGAAAACTGCTTTCCGTCCTGGATCAATCGGTTGACAGCGCCCTTATATTCAACCCCTCTCTCTCGGAAATGGAACTTCTGGCAGCTGTAAATCAGGAGTTTGGAGTCAAATCGGGACTGGGAAGAAAGACCAGAAAGCGATATATTGACGCGTTAAACAAATTTCTACTTAAGAACTTTTCTGCGGGGAGAAACGCGGTCTTGCTTATCGATGAAGCTCAAAACCTTTCCCGCGGCGTGCTGGAACAGATCCGGATGCTTTCCAACCTCGAAACCGAAAGGGAAAAACTGCTACAGATAGTGCTCGTTGGTCAGCCGGAGTTGGAGAAACTTCTGACATCACCATCTCTGAAACAGCTCAATGAAAGAATTACAGTGAGGTACAATTTAACCCCGTTCAGTTACCACCAGGAGAAAAACTATATAAAGCACAGATTGGCGGTAGCCGGCGGAGACAGCGAAATCCCCCTGTTTTCCAGCCAGGCCTATAGAAAGATTCACAGCTATTCCAGAGGCATCCCCCGGCGCATAAATGCCATCTGTGACAGGGCATTGCTCATCGCGTACAGCAGGGATTCCAACGTAATCAACAGGAATCTTATCAGGGAAGCGGTATCCGATATCGGCAGCGGTTACCTGACAGACAAAACAAACTCACAGAGAAAAATAGAACGCCTGTTGCTTCTCTCTGCCCTGATTATAATTATCCTTCTATTGCTGGCAGTCACGGTAAACAGTGAGGCGGTTTTTGATTTTTTCTTGAATACAGATTTCTTTAAGTGGAATAGATGAGTCATATAGATAACGCCCTCAAAAAAGCTCAGAAAGAAAAAGACAGCCTGTATAAACGCTACAGTCGTATAACGCCTGTGGCAAACCACAGAAGTAAGACCGGTTGCAAGGCAGTATGGACAATCATTGCGGCTGTTGTATTGATATCACTTGCCGTGATTGCTCTCTTCCTGTTTGGGAATAGTGCGCCGGACGAAAAGGACAGCGTAATCCCACGTAAAAATGTTGAGGTGGAGAAGACGCCGGCATCACAGCATGAAAAGGCAATCAGCACAGGCGCAGAGGCAGTTTCACTTCCCGACAGCGGCAAAAAAGGAGTACTCCTCTCCCCCATGGCTGGGAATGAGGGCAACGTGAAAAAAAGCGCCGATACGATATCCGGCGTGGATACGCTATACCAAAAAGCCCTGAGCTACCAGCAGGAAGGCAGACTGGATAAGGCTGATAAGGGATACAAAAAGGTCCTGAATATTGAGCCGGAACACGTCTTCGCCCTGAACAATCTCGGGGTCATTTATATGAGCAGGGGAAGAAATAAAACCGCGGAGGTAATGTTCAAGAGGGCAATCAGTCTGAGGATTGATTATGTCAATCCCTATTACAATCTGGCATGTCTCTACTCGCAGGAGGGGAATATCCCCCACGCCCTTGATTATCTGAAGAAGGCTGCGCAAATAAATAATGACGTGAAAAACTGGGCAAAAGATGATAGAGATCTGAAAAACGTTCGCGAATCGGCGGAGTTTGAAAAAGTTTTTGAATAACAAAGGTGACATAACTGTTCACTGTTTATCCCGACTTGTCGGGATTTACGGTTGAAAAACAGGGAATTGAAATCAATATGAGAAAATCAGTAAAAAAATACTTATTGTTATCTGTTATCATTCTGTGCGTCGCGTCATTCGCGGCACCCGGAAGCATAATGGGGGCGAAGGTGACAGGCGAGGAAAAACTCGTTACCACATCTGCCACCAAAACGACCCCGGAAGAAGAATCTGTTTCCAAAACTCCGTCTGACGAGAAGATCGCAAAAAAAGAAGCCCTTCCGAAATCAAAAAAACAGGCTGATGCGTCCAAATACGTCACCATAGATTTCAATGATGTCGACATAAGGGTATTCATCAAATTTATCAGCGAATTGACGGGTAAAAACTTCGTGATCGACAAGGGAGTCAAGGGAAAGGTAACTATAATCTCCCCGAAGAAAATATCGACCCGGGAAGCCTACAAGGTATTTGAATCAGTCCTGGAAGTGCATGGATACAGCACGGTCCCATCAGGAGATATCACCAAGATAGTTCCTTCCAGGGACGCAAGAACCAGAAGTATTGAAACGCGCCTGAAGAGAGAAGCGATAATTCCTGAAGACAAGATTATAACACAGATCATTTCCCTGAGTTACGCGAGTCCCGACGAATTGAAGAGGGTTCTCGCGCCCTTGATATCAAAATCAAGCGTTATCCTGTCCTATCCTCCCACGGGCATGCTGATCGTAACGGATCTGCTCTCCAACATAAAAAGGCTTCTCAAGATCGTCAGCGCCCTGGACATTGAGGGAATAGAGGAGCAGATCTCCGTCATTCCGCTGGAGCGTGCTTCTTCCTCGGATATTGCCAAATCACTGAACCAGATATTCCAGAAAACGCCTCGGCAAAAGAAGGGTGTGGTTACATCCGCCATAAAGATTGTTGCTGATGAACGCACAAACACCATAATAATCCTGGCCAGTGAGAATGACGCCTCACGCATCAAACAACTGATAAACCTTCTGGACAGGGATATCCCCAGGGGAGAAGAAAGACTGCGGGTCTACCGCCTTGAGAACGCCGACGCCGAAGAACTGTCCAAAGTCCTGATGAACCTTCCGTCAAAGGATGCTAAAAATATCCAGAAAGGGAAAACTCCCCTCCTTTCAAAAGGCATAAGTATCGTACCTGACAAGGCCACTAATACCCTTATTATCACGGCGGAGAGAGATGACTACAATGTCCTTGAGGGTGTGATCAAACAACTCGATATATCCCGTCCCATGGTCTACATTGAAGCCCTTATCATGGAAGTTAACGTGGACAAGGACTTTAATCTCGGCGTGCAATGGATGGGCGGCGAAAAGTTCGATAGTAATAAGTATTATGGAGGCGGATTTACCGGTAAAAACATAATGCCTGCGGTGAATCCCACCACTGGTTCAGTCACCTTCCCGGAAGGACTGTCTCTTGGCGTATTCAGTGAAGCAATCAATATAGGTGGCTTGCAATTCCCCAACATTGGCGCAATCCTTCAGGCTTATCAGAAAGATGAAGATATCCACATACTCTCAACGCCCCAGATACTCACACTCGACAACGAAGAGGCGGAGATATATGTCGGGGAAAACGTTCCCTACCAGACCAGGGCGGAAACATCAACGAGCGATATAGACTACAGTTCTTACGAATATAAAGACGTGGGAGTGACACTGAGAATCACCCCGCAGATTAACCGGGAACGTTTTGTCCGGCTCAATATCTTCCAGGAAGTCACCAAACTCATCAAGGAGGCCGGCACACAGGCTGTGCGGCCCACCACGCTGAAACGCACGGCCAAAACAACGGTAACGATACAGGATAAAAACACCATAGTGATAGGAGGTCTGATAGGAGACGATGTCACCAATACCGTATACAAAACCCCCTGTCTTGGAGATATTCCGCTCCTCGGCTGGTTGTTTAAATACAACAGTGAGTCACGTGACAAACGAAATCTCTTTATATTTATCACTCCCCACATCGTAGAAAATCCCGGAGAAGCCAGAGAGATCTACGAGGAGAAACAGGAACACATCAAAAAGGTCAAAGAGGGCGTGATCAAAACTTACGAGAGAAAGCGTAAGGAGTGAGAGGTGCAAAATTCTCAAACTGACTATAAAGAGCAGGCCCCGACCCCATTGACCGGAGCTGCCGAAACAGATCTCCTCCAGGGATTAAGCGTTCAATTCGGCATCCCCTTCCAAACTGAACTTCCTGCGGGAAATCTCCGGGTTGATTTTACAAAGAAGATCCCCATTCAATACCTGAAAAAACAGATAATGATACCCTTGGAAACCCCGGACGGCGCGTTCATAGCGGTGAATGACCCCTCCAATTTCCAGGCTCTCGATGATCTCCGGCATATCCTGGGGTGGGAAAATGCGGAAGTTGTCCTTTCCACACATTCAGCCATTCTTTCCGCCATAAACCTCGCATATGACCAGGGCAGCGGTTCCGCCGAAGAGTTTATTCAGGATATGGCCGAAGAATCCCCGGACAGCATTATTTCCGAAATCGAAGAAACGGCCGATCTGCTGGACGATACCAGCGATGCACCGGTAATAAAACTGGTTAACCTCATGTTGTCGCGTGCTGTCAAAGACCGTGCCAGCGACATTCATATAGAACCCTATCAAAGTTCTCTCTCCGTCCGATACCGGATTGACGGAGTATTGTACAATGCCCTGAACCTGCCGAAAAGGATTCAGTCTTCCCTCACTTCGCGTATAAAGGTCATGGCAAAGCTCAACATTGCCGAAAAGAGACTCCCGCAAGACGGAAGAATCAACATCAAAATCGGGGACAGAAGTGTTGATATTCGTGTATCGGTAATTCCCATTGCCTTTGGTGAACGGGTTGTCATGAGACTTCTTGATAAAACGGATACGACCTTCAAGCTGATTGATCTGGGAATTGACGAGGAACGTTCCAAATCTTTTAACGATCTCATCAGATCACCATATGGAATCGTCCTGGTAACAGGCCCGACGGGAAGCGGTAAAACAACAACACTCTATGCGGCCCTTTCCACCATAAATCATCCGGAAATCAACATAATCACAATAGAAGACCCGATAGAATACCAGATTGAAGGCATAGGACAGATTCAGGTAAACCCTAAAATCGGTCTTACATTCGCGAGTGGTCTGAGATCAATAGTGCGACAGGATCCCGATGTGATCCTGGTGGGAGAAATCCGTGATCTGGAGACCGCCGAAATTGCCATTCAATCCTCGCTTACAGGACATCTTGTATTTTCCACTCTCCACACCAATGACGCGGCCAGTGCCGTTACCCGTCTTATAGATATGGGAATAGAATCTTTCCTTGTGACATCTTCAGTCATAGCCATCATAGCCCAGAGATTGGTAAGAACACTCTGTCCTGAATGCAGGGAGGCCTATGAACCGGACGACAAATCGCTGGCAAAAATCGGTATTGACAGAGATATGTTGAAAGACCGGAAAATTTACCGGAAAAGAGGATGCCCCGCCTGCATGAATACCGGCTACAGGGGAAGGACAGCTATCTTTGAAATGATGCTGCTCGACGATCACCTGAAAAAACTTATACTGAAGACATCGGACGCAAACCAGATACTCAGAGACGCAGTCAGGTCCGGAATGACTACCCTGCTCCAGGACGGCACTCGCAAAGTCCTGGAAGGAATCACAACCATCGAAGAGGTATTCAGAGTAACCAGGATATAACCCTTACTCCACGCAACGAACCATCCTTTAGACCAAATGGCCGGTATCTTTGAGTGGCAGTCAGTTTGTAATTAATATAATGATACCGAAAAAATTGAAAGCAGGATGATGGAACAAATGGAAATAAAGAACCTCATGGTGACAGGCGGGTGCGGTTTCATAGGCAGCAACTTTATACACTGTCTTTTCAGCCAAACTGATTTTACGGGTAGAATCATAAATGTAGACAAGCTTACCTACGCGGGAAACCCGGATAATCTGAAGGGAATAGAAAAGGATTATCCGGACAGATACATATTTGAGAGGGCGGATATCTGTGATCTTGAACTTATTGAAAACATATTTTCCAGATACAGGATAGACGCCGTCTGCCACTTTGCCGCTGAATCACATGTGGACAGATCAATAAAAAATCCCGGCGCTTTCATATATACAAATATTATCGGCACCTTCAACCTGCTGGAGGCAGCCCGCTCACATGCCGGAGATTTTATCCTTTTCCACCACATAAGCACGGATGAAGTATATGGGAGTCTCGGTAAAGAGGGTTTATTCAAAGAGACCACCCCATACCGGCCCAACAGCCCCTATTCCGCGGCAAAGGCCTCCTCTGATCATCTTGTAAGGGCCTATGGCAAAACCTATGGACTTCCTGTAACTATCTCCAACTGTTCAAACAACTATGGACCATACCAGTTTCCCGAAAAATTGATCCCGTTGATAACACTGAACGCGAAAGACGGAAAGAAGCTGCCCGTCTATGGCGACGGCAGGAATGTGAGGGACTGGCTGTATGTAGAAGATCACTGTGATGCTATATGGGCAATTATGAGGTCGGGCAGGCGTGGCGAGACATACAACATAGGCGGCAATATGGAAATGGAAAACATCGTCATCGTGGAGATGGTCTGCGATATATTGGATGAAATAACAGGCATAGGCAAAAACGGCCCCAGAAGAGGCCTTATCACATTCGTCAAGGACAGGCCCGGACATGACAGGAGATACGCCATCGATTTCACAAAGCTGCAGAGCGAATTAAACTGGTCGCCGGAAGAATCATTTGAATCGGGGATACGGAAAACCATATCATGGTACCTGGAAAACAGTGAATGGGTGCAGCGCGTAAGGAACAATGAATATCAGTCCTGGATATCCGAACAGTATGGTACGTAGTGATTTGCAAAAGTTTCGGGCATGAGTTAACCTCCTGCCTTCACCTCTTACCCCTTACCCCTTACGAGTTGTATCCTCGACGACAAAGGGCGTGGACCTTATCCCTATACTCCCCTTTCTTACCCATACACGACACATTTTCACAGACTTTCCTTCCGCGGTAACCAGGTTGGGCAATTCTTCCACTCCGGCTATATCAACAGAGGCAAATTCATAATATGATATATTGGTACTGAATGGATCCGCAATAAGAACAATCTTATCGTCTACATAGGGATGCTTTTCAGGAACTCCCGTGAATGAAACATGATTCTCTTTGAAATTTCGGGATAGTTTGTATGTATCTATCTCAAACTTTTTGGCATGTTCCAGCAATTTTTCTATAGTCATTGTTTCCTCCAGTGTCTTTATATTTAAGGTTCTTCTCCAATTTAGTTGGAGAAGAGGATCTAAGGATTCCAGGGGTCAAGGATTCAAGGGTTTGTTTTCTAAAGACTTTATCAGCGCCTTTAACATTCTTTCGCTTTCTGCTATGTCTTCTTTCAGTTTACCCAATACACCTTTTTCAATTAAGTTTAAATCCCCTGCTAATAATATCTGTGTTTCCAGTTCGCAGACAGAACCATAAGATATATAAAGCATCCTGATGTAATCCAGGGTTGTCTTTCTTCCATATCCTTCTGCTATATTAGAAGGAATCGACACAACAGATCTTCTTATCTGGGAAGTTAGACCATACCGTTCTTCCTTTGGAAATTTTGCTGTTATTCTATATACTTCTAAACAGAGTTTGTATGACTTTTGCCATATTTTCAACTCTTTGTAGTTTTTTAGCATTTCACTTGAATCCTCGAATCCTTGACCCCTTGAACCCTCTGGCATTAATTGTAGATGATGCACTTATTTTGCTTTAATTAACTACAACTAATCTGGAGATGATCCATATTTAATTATTCCTTCCGATATTGTCAAGCTGTCAATTTTGATTTGCTCGTAAGAAGTCAAGGTTGGACGGCAAAGTAAGAAGCTTCAAATTTAAGGCGCGCAAATCATGAGGAATGAGGCGTACTTACGGTACGCCGCAGTGACGAAGGATGTAGCAGAACGCAGAAGTTGGACTTTTTACAAAGCCGTTAATTTTGATTTGATGGCGGTCTCACATTGTGTTAGAAGCTTTTCATGGTAAACATCGGGCTGACAGGCGGGATAGGCAGTGGAAAATCAACCGTCGCGAGACTATTCCAGAAAAGAGGCGCTTACATCATTGACATTGATGCCATTGCGCACTTGGTGGAAAAACCGGGCGGCATGGTCTGGAACAGGATTGTCGAATACTTCGGAAGGAAAATTCTGAACAAAAACAACATAATAGACAGAGAGGCGCTGGGCGAAATTGTATTCCGGGACAGTGAGAAACTAGAGGAATTGAACAGCATTGTACATCCCGCTGTATTTGATGAATGGCGGCGCAGGCTCGACGATATTGGCAGCAAGGATGAAGATGCCATAATAATATCAGACATTCCCCTGCTTATAGAGGTGGGATGGCACAGGGCAGTGGATCTGGTGATTCTTGTTTACACGTCACCCGATGTGCAGACAGAAAGAATCATGGAAAGAAACTGCTACAGTTACAAAGAAGCTAAAGATCGCCTCAGGGCTCAGATGCCTATGGATGAGAAGATTCCGTTTGCCGACTTTGTCATAAACAACAAAGGAACACTGGAAGAGACCGAGGCGATTGTTGACAGAGTATGGAAAGAACTCCCGGGAAAAGGGAGGAATGCGAAAAATCAGGAGATGAAAAGATGATAGGGAAAAATGTGCTTACGGATTTCAGTTCAAGCGTGTCACAACCGGAAATCGATCCTTCAACCTATGTTCATCCACTGGCGTCTGTCATAGGCAGGGTCATCCTCGGCAAAAACATAATGGTTTCACCGATGGCGTCTATTCGCGGTGACGAAGGACAACCTCTGTTCATAGGTAATGATTCAAATGTTCAGGATGGGGTCATTATACACGCGCTTGAAACAGAGGTGAATGGAACACCTGTTGAAGAAAACCTGCACACAGTCAACGGAGAGGCATATGCCGTTTATGTTGGGAAAAGGGTTTCGCTTGCCCACCAGGTTCAGATACATGGCCCGGCTGTGATCCATGACGATACCTTTGTCGGAATGAAAACTCTGGTTTTTAAATCCCTGGTGGGAAGTGGGTGCGTTATAGAACCCGGCTCACTTCTTATGGGTGTAACCGTGCCGGATCATCGCTGCATACCGGCCGGTTCGGTAATAAAGACACAGAAGGATGCGGATAATCTCCCGGAAATCACAGAAAACTACCCGATGAAAGATATGAACAGGGGCGTCATCCACGTGAACACCTCTCTGGCAAAGGGATATCTGGCATCCACCCGGAAATGAGCTTCTCAAGGAGCGGGGGCTACAGGCGCCCCGCCCTCTTCAGGGCATCTTTAAATGTACTGTAAAAGCCTTCATCGTCGGCAATGCCGCGCTCTATTATGGCACCTGCATCATCAATATCCTCCAGGTTGATAATAAGGTTGACGCTTTCTGCGAAGGCGGCCATATTGTCCATCGTGCGAACTCCGACGCTAAGCATGGTAACAAAGATATTTCTCCTGACATTCATGGGAAGATGCCTGATATAATCCAGCACATAATTATCAACTGTACCTTCCGTATCAAAACTCTCATTCACCACAATCAGTTGGTACATATGAACCCGCATGTTACGCAGAGATTCATGAGCGGTTGCGGCTTCTGTGATATAATAACCCATCTCTTCCAAGATATTACCGATCTTTATCCGAACAATAGGACCAGACTCACAGATAAGAGCTGTTTTCCCCCCCTCTTCGATAAAATCAAAAGGTTTATCAAGCGCATTGTATGGCTCAGCTTCTATTCCATCAAAGAACTTTTTTTTCTTGTCCATATTATTTTCCTCTACCATTCCATCTCAAGATCTTTTATCGCCGTCGTATCTTCTCCCCTTGCGCTCTTGATTGAATCAATTCCACGTCCTACTACTCCCTTCGTCGTAGCGTATGACAGGGCCGTTTTCTCAGTAATAAGCCCCTCCCGGTATAACCCTGTTATATAATCATCAAAGGTCACCATGCCAAAGGCATGTCCCGCCTCTATGATATCCTGAAACGTTTTGCCATCCGCTTCCCCATGAAGAATGGTATCCCTGACCCGCAGATTGGTTTTGAGGATCTCAAAGGCGGCAACCCTTCCCCCGCCTATCTTTGGAAGAAGTTTTTGGCATATGATCCAGCGAATCGTATCAGCCAGACGTGCCCTGATCTGAGACTCCTCATCCAGGGGGAACATGCCTATAATGCGGTTGATTGTCTGTCCCGCGGTCATTGTGTGGAGAGAACTGAATACGAGATGTCCTGTTTCCGCGGCGCTGAGACCTATCTCCATCGTCTCCCTGTCACGCATCTCACCGACAAGTATAACCTTGGGCGCCTGCCTTAACGCGGCACGAAGTCCGCTTGCAAAACTTATAAAGTCAACTCCGAGCTCCCGCTGATTGAAGGTAGCCATCTCATGCGAATGTCTATATTCCACAGGATCTTCAAGGGTTATTACATGAACCGGCCGCTTTTCGTTTATCTCATTTAAGACAGCGGCCAGCGATGTGGTTTTGCCTGTTCCGGTCGCGCCGACAAACAACACAAACCCGTTTTTCTCCTCGGGAATTTCGAAAAACACCTTCGGGAGGCCTAATTCCTCACAGGTTGGTATCCTCTCCTCCAGTTTTCTCAGTACGGTGGAATAATTATCCCCCTGGGAGAATATATTGACCCTGAATCGCGCCCTGTCATGCAGCGCATAAGAAACATCACAGGAACCATCTTCGACCAGATCCCGCATAAGTCTGCGATCCTTATTTATAAGATTCAGCGCAAATATCTCTGCCTGAAAAGGAGTGATTCGGGAAAGAGGAAACCCCAGGTCAACAACCTTCAATTCGCCGGAACTTTCCACCTGGGGAGGTTTTCCTACCGTGATATTCAGATCGGAGATATCTTTATGGAAATCGAGCATGAGTGTAAGTATGTAGTCAATTTCCTGCTTTCTCATGGCAATTTTCCCCCTTCATCAAGCACCCTCGGATGAGCAATCAAAAACATTCCTATACCTCCGTAAAGTCAGTCGGGGATGTCTTTAAAAAACCCTTGAATTTTGTCTTGTCATTAGCCTTAATATAAGCCTCTTCGGCGCTTATCCATCCCTTCTGCAAAAGATCCATAATGGAATCATCCAACAGCTGCATTCCATATTTCTTCCCCGTTTGTATCATGGAGGGAATCTGAAAGGTCTTGGACTCCCGTATAAGGTTGCGTACCGCCGGAGTGGCAATCATTATCTCAAGCGCCGCGCAACGACCCTGTTTATCCGCACGCTTGAAAAGGACCTGGGCCAGGATAGCGCGGATGCCATCCGCCAGGGTTGACCTGATCTGCGTCTGCTCACTGGAAGGAAATACTTCTATAAGACGATCTACGGTCTTCGGCGCACTCGGTGTATGAACGGTCCCGAATACGAGATGCCCGGTTGATGCCGCTTCAATGGCAAGAGAGATTGTTTCAAGATCCCGCAGTTCGCCCACCAGGATGATGTCGGGGTCCTCTCTAAGTGCCCCGCGGAGAGCGGAGGCAAAGGACATGGTATGCAATCCCACCTCCCTCTGATTAACAATGCACCCTTTGCTCTCATGAACAAATTCGATAGGATCCTCAATAGTGATGATATGATCCTTACGCGTGCGGTTTGCCTCATCAATAATGGCGGCTAGCGTAGTTGATTTACCGCTTCCGGTTGGCCCTGTAACCAGAACAAGCCCCCTTGGGAGTGACGCGAGCTTGGCGGTAACCGAGGGAAGTCCCAGCTGCATCGTTGTGAGAATCTTGCTGGGAATCTCTCTGAATACAGCCGCCACACCCACTCTCTGCTGAAAGAAGTTTGCGCGATATCTTGCAAGGTTTGGTATCTCGTATGCAAAATCCACATCACCTGTTTCTTCAAACCGTTTAATCTTATGCTCCGGTGTTATTTCATACAGCATAGCTTTAAGTTCATCACTCTTCAGAGGAGAATATTTAACCCGTTCCATTTCACCTCTGACCCTCAAGGCGGGTTGCTGTCCGGCAATGAGATGTAGATCCGACGCACCTTGTTCATTCATTAACTTGAAAAAAGCATCTATCTTCGCCATATACACTCCTCCCACAACGAGCGTTATATATTCGTTATATATTATAGAGATTTAAACTATAGAAAAAAGGGGATAATTGTCAAGGAATAAGAACAAAATAAGAGCACTGCGGCAAAATGCATTTCTTCACGAGCGAAAAGAACGGACTTTCCATGAAACTGTCAGAGTTGCTTCTTTTTCTTCAACGCATCTGCAATATCGAATATGGTTGCGATTTTGTCCCCTGGCGGTTGATTAAAACAGCGATCCCACTCCTCCGGTGTAAGTTGTTTCCTCAGATAGGTTTCCACGGGAAAGTATGTCTGCCAGCAGGTGATAACACGCGGGCATGGAAGATCGCCTCTTTCCTGCATGCAGTAACCAAAGGTAACCTCTCCGCCAAGTCGGGGACACCTGATCTCTAAATCTTTATATTTTCCCATTTGTTATGATACCTGGCCCGGACAAGCCGGAACCAAAGAGGCGATGTTTAATTTTGAATGTTTAATGTTTAATTAAAAACGTTATTACGAAAACACGAAAAATAAGATTTGATTTCGTGCTTTCTTTTTTTCTGTGGTTTCGTGATAGTTTTTAATTCGTTAGCATTTCACTTGACCTCTTGAATCCTTGACCCCTTGAATCCTTCTGGTAACTACAACTAATCGGGGACTGGTCCATTAGCCAGTATCGCCGGGAGGAATCATATCCATTCCTCCCGGCGACTCATATCAGATTTACGGCTTTGGATATTGCCCGACTGTCTTTTTCGCCTTCTCGATCTCACTTTCAGGAAGTTCATAATCTGTAAGCTTTCCGGAAAGGTATGCATCATATGAGGCAAGATCTACGAGCCCGTGGCCACTCCAGTTGAAAAGAATTACTTTTTCCTTTCCTTCTTCTTTAGCACGTCTCGCCTCTTCAGCAACAGCCGCAATGGCATGATGCGTTTCCGGAGCAGGAATGAAACCTTCTGTTCTCGCCCATTTTACGCCAAGATCAAAAGTCTCAAGCTGATGGTAAGCTCTGCCTTCAATGATATTTTCTTTAACAAGGTGACTGATAATCGGTGCCATGCCATGATATCTCAGCCCGCCGGCGTGAATCGGGGCGGGGACAAAATCGTGCCCGAGGCTGTGCATGGGGAGTAGAGGCGTTGTCATCGCGAGATCACCAAAGTCGTAGGCAAAAGGTGCTCTGGTTATAGATGGACATGATGCGGGTTCGGCGGCAATTATTGATATATCTTTACCGTGAATCTTATCTCTGACATAGGGTAAGCACAGACCGGCAAAGTTGCTTCCCCCACCGGCACAACCGATAACCACATCGGGATACTCGCCAATCTTTTCCATTTGTTTTTGGGCTTCCTGCCCGACAATTGTCTGATGTAAAAGAACATGGTTCAGAACACTTCCGAGAGAATAGCGGGCATCTTCCTGCCCCATCATATCTTCAATTGCCTCGCTTATAGCGATACCGAGACTTCCAGGTGAATCCGGATTTTCAGCAAGGATTTTCCTTCCCGTCTCTGTCAGATTGCTCGGACTGGGAAAGCAATCGGCGCCCCACGTCTGCATCATCAGTCGCCTGTATGGTTTTTGATCATAACTGACCCTTACCATGAATACCCTGCACTCAAGGCCGAACATATTGCAGGCCATACTCAGGGCGCTGCCCCACTGACCGGCGCCGGTTTCAGTGGAGATTCTTTTTACTCCGGCAATTTTATTGTAATACGCCTGAGCAACGGCGGTATTCGGCTTATGAGAACCAGCCGGGCTCACTCCCTCGTTTTTGTAATAGATCTTTACCGGAGCATCCAGAAGTTTTTCGAAATTATATGCCCGGTAGAGCGGGCTGGGCCGCCATATCAGATATTTTTCCAGAACTTCTTCGGGAATATCTATCCAGCGCTCCGGGCTCATTTCCTGTTCAATAAGATTCATGGGAAAAATTGCCGCCATATCGTCAGGATTCAGGGGCTTTCCTGTCCCTGGATGGAGAGGCGGACTCATAGGAGTCGGCATATCGGCCAGGATGTTGTACCACTGCCTTGGGATCTCATCCTCATTCAAGAATACTTTTACCTGCTTCATAATAGTTCCTCCTTTTTCTATATTGACCAAAGTTAAAATCCGACAGTACGATAAAAACAAAAGCACCATGAGAAAATCCCATGGCATCTTATAACCAAATAAAAAGCCGTGGAAAATTCCATCCACGGCCGGCGAACACTTCGACATCTACGTGGACAGATCCTGACAGACCTGCCGCCACCAGAAAAATCTGTTTTCTACTACCGGATACATCGTTAAAATAACCCCTGTCAATTGTTTCTGTTTGTAGAAACATACTTGAAGTCGGTTGTCAAGATAAAAATTTCTTGTGTTCTTTTTTTACGCCATTCTCTTGATGTCTTTCCTGTTTATACCTGAGATTGAAACTTTCTTGTTTTTTGATTTGTGTCCGGATATGATTTTTATCTGAGATTTTTTTACTCCCAGCATGTCAGAAAGGAATTTTATGCACTCTTTGTTGGCCGCACCTTCAACAGGGGGTGCCGTTATCCTGATCTTCAGGGCGTCACCTTGAACACCCGCAAGCTCACATCTGGACGCGCGCGGAATAACCCTGATACTGAATACGACACCATTCTCTGTCTCACTGACCGGAATCATGATTCTCTCTTGTTCCATGTATCCAGAAGATCAATATTGAATCTGAGATCGAAATTTTTGATTGTTTATATCCAAGGGCGTAATCTTCATAAGCAGACTTCTCCCATTTACCTTAAATTGACCGCGATCTGCAGCATGGTCCTTACAAGAAAATTTTGCAGGAACACAATTATCAGAATCACAATAACCGGGGAGAAATCCATCCCGAGACCTCTCAGGGGAATCCATCTCCTAACCTGGTAGAGCACAGGCTCGGTGGCCCTGTATAAAAACCGGACTATTGGATTATACGGATCAGGATTGATCCAAGAGATCAGAGCCCTTATAATAATGAGCCACATATATATGGTAAGTCCCATATCGATAATCCTGGCAAGCGCCTCTACGAAATTTCCTAATACAAACATCTCTTCCCCTTTACATTGAAATAGGTTATGAATAGTAATTGCTGTTTTAAAAGTCAAGATTTATGTTTCCCGGAAGGACGGAAAGAACTATGCTTCCCGGAATATAAACTCGCATAATCTGCAAACAGGGAGGTCATCACACAGAAATGTCGGGGAAAAAGATATACATAATAGGTGGAGGGAATATGGGTGAGGCGCTCGCCGGAGGAATTCTTTCAGGCGGCCTGGCACAGGCAGAGGATATAACCATACATGACATACTGGAGGAACGACTTGCTTACTTTAAAAATAGATATCACGTAAATGTGTCGGAGAATGTTTCAGGGGCCATAGAAACTTCTGACATTGTTATACTGGCGGTAAAACCACAGAACATGGAAAAGGTATTAGAGGACATAGCAGGCGCTATCGAGGATAAACTTATTATATCCATTGCGGCGGGCATTACCCTCGGATTTATAGAGGAACACCTGGGCGAAAAAACCCGCGCAGTCAGGGTAATGCCGAATACTCCCGCCCTCATAGGCGAAGGTGCGGCGGCCCTTGCCGGCGGGAAAAACGCCACAGACAACGATATCACCACAGCCCGACGGATATTCGATTCCGTCGGAGTCACCGTTGTCGTTAAAGAGGGACTCATCGATGCGGTCACCGGCCTGAGCGGAAGTGGTCCCGCTTATGGATTTATTATCATAGACGCGCTTACAAAAGCAGGCATCAGCCAGGGGCTTGAAGCCGGGACCGCGTTGAAATTAGCGTCTCAAACCATGTTAGGCGCCGCGAAACTCTGTCTCAACGGAGACAGGACGCCGACCCAGCTCACAGATATGGTAACATCCCCCGGCGGTACCACAATAGAAGGTATAAAGGCGCTCGAGGCCGGAAGAATCAGAGAAACGCTCGCGGCGGCAGTAAAAGCCGCGACAAAGAGATCAAAGGAACTGGGAAAGAAATAGAAAACCGGGAAGAGCCTTCGCCGGGAAATTACTCATCTGGGCCGGTATAACTGTTCCGTTCTTCGTCAAAAACAGAAAATAAGGAGACATGTTATGGCATTAAAAACTGCGGAAGAATTTATTGAAAGTATCAAAAAGATGAAGCCAAGGGTCTTTATGAATGGAAAGAAAATCGAAAATATCCTGGATAATCCGGTGACAAGAACCGTGGTAGAGGCCAACAAGGCAAGTTACGAGTGGGCACTTGATCCCAGATATCAGGATATTATGACCACAATCTCCCCTCTGACAAACGAGAGGATCAACCGATATACCCATGTATCTCAAAGCATCGAAGATCTGGTAGATAAGGCGAATGCGGGTACCTTTACCGCTGAAAATCTGGGAACCTGCATCTACAGGTGTGTGGGATTGGATACCTTTCATTCACTCTGGGCCAATACATGGGAGATGGATCAAAAACTGGGCACATCATATTTCCCGCGATTTCAGGAATATCTCAAATATGTACAGGAAAATGACCTGTCCGTGGCCGGTGCCCTCACAGAACCAAGGGGACTGAGAGACGAGGAACTTAAAGACTGGTCTGATCCTTATCTTTCCCTGAAAATAGTGGAGAAAAAATCGGATGGTATTGTGGTTAACGGGTGCAAGATAAACATATCGGGAGCTTATGCCGGCAATGAAATAGTTATTCTGCCACAGATGGCTCATTATGCCGGAGAGGAAGATTACGCCGTTGCCTTTGCCATTCCTGCCGATACCGAAGGGATCACTTATATATGCCAGTACACTCCTGAATCTGCGGAGAGGGAACAAGCGGATGATATATCCGAGCTTGGGAATCCTGTATTCGGACAGAGAGAAACCAGCATGGTAGTTTTTGACAATGTTTTCGTACCATGGGAAAGGGTTTTTCACTGTGGCGAACTAAAATATTCAGGCAAGCTGGTTGAAAGATTTGCCAGGACTCACAGAATGACATGTGGCGGTACATGTAAGGTAGGGTTTATGAATATTATCATCGGCGCATGCAAATTGTTGCAGGAATATAAGGGAATGGAAAAAGCAACTCATATTAACGATGAAATCCTGGAGATGGTAGTATTAAGAGAAACCGCCAGGGCATGCGGTTTAACATCGGCCACTTTAGGGTGTGAAGATCCGGTGGGATCAGGCGCATTTCTTCCAAACGAAATAATGGGTAATGTTTCCAAATTAAATGTGTGCCATGCTTTCTGGAGAGTACTGGAGCTTGCCGGGGATATAGGCGGTGGTCTAACGGTAACGCTTCCTTCCATGAAAGAACTCAAGAACCCTGAAACAAAGGATTATGTGGAAAAATATCTGGGTTTTGGCTCTCCTGCCGGGGCTGAAAATATCATGAAAGTAACCAAGGTAATTCAAAACTGGACATCCGGACTGCATGGAGTGGGCACCTACCATGGCGCAGGCCCTGTCATGACACAGAAGATCATGCTGAACAAACTGGTTGGCTATGATAAAGAGATGAAGTTGGTTAAGAAGGCTCTCAACATTAAAGATTAATGGTCTTGACTTGAACAGTACTACAAATTGTGCTAAAAATTGGGCATAAAAAGCATTGTCGTGTTTATCACAGTAATGATGAATTCGCCGGGAAACGGATATTATAAAGGAGTTGTAAATCATGAGCGAAAATAAGAAAGAAGAGACTTATCCCGAATCTTTGATGTCTTTCTGGATGAAGTCGGCAACGGATTTCTGGGGACCGACATACCGGATGTGGTCCGATGCCGCCGAGCCGTTTCAGCCAAAAGGTTTTGAAAGCAAGTCCCGGAAATCATGGCAATTTACTCCTGAGATGTGGCAATCGTTTGTTTCGACGTTGAGTGCACCGGAAAGCGTAAATGCCCTGTTTAAAGGAATGAGCATACTACCGGAAGTAATATTACAGACACTCCAGTCGGGGTGGGGAGGATATTCCGATTTACAAAAGGAATGGATGGAAAAGGCATCGAGAATCGGAAAGCGAATGGAACCCGGTAAATTTGAGGATATTGATAAAGATCTATTCAAGGCCTGGTCCGAAGTTTATGAAAAGGAATTCAGGCAGTTCCTGAATGTTCCTCAGATAGGCTTAACCCGCTTTTATCAGGAGAGAATGAGCCAGGCATTAGACCGCTTCAATCTTTTCGAGATTGCTATGTCTGAATTTATGAACCTGTTGAATCTGCCTATGGAGAAGTCTGCAAAAGCTATGTCTGAAAAACTGGAAGAGGTAACAGAGAAGGGAGAACTGTCTGAAAATTTTGAAGAATACTATAGAGAGTGGATAAAAATATTAGAAGGACATTACATGATCCTCTTTAAATCATCCGAATATATACAGGGCTTAAACAATGTTCTTGATGCCGGGGAAAATTACTCTTCAGCCAAAAATCATTTAATTGAAGATATCCTGCAATCTTCCCCCGTTGCGACCAATAGGGATATGGATGAACTTTATAAGGAAATTTATCTGCTGAAAAAGGAAGTTAAGAAACTTTCGAAAAAAGCATTTAATTTAAAATAACCGACCATTCTGAAATGGAGGTGTCTGATGAGCGATTCTAAAATTCCCATAGATCTTATCATGCAAAAGTTGGCTAAGGACAGTGAGAAGGTGTACAAGTCTGCCCAAAAAGCCTCCGATGTTTTGCTCGCTCCTCTTGATACGGAAATTGCAACTACTCCTTATGAAATTGTTTATGAAGAAGACCGGATCAAGGTAAAACATTATAAACCAGAAACAGGTGCTAAATTAAAAACGCCCCTTTTGCTGGTTTATGCCTTGATAAACAGGGAAACCATGCTTGACCTACAGCCAGGAAGGAGTGCAATCCGGAATTTTCTCAATGAAGGTGTCGAGATTTATATGATTGACTGGGGTTACCCCGCCCGGAAAGATCGATACTTGACCATTGATGACCATGTAAACGGATATATAAATAATGTTATTGATTTTATCCGTGAGAGGCATAATCTTTCCAAAATCAATCTGATGGGGATCTGTATGGGTGGAACTTTCTCTGTCATGTACAGTGCGTTGCACCCTGAAAAGATCAAAAATCTTGTTACTACAGTCACCCCTGTAAATTTCGATATAGATACCGGCCTTCTTCATGTCTGGATGAAGTCAATCAATGTTGATAAAATGGTAGATACCCATGGCAATATCCCCGCAGATATGATGAATTTTGGATTTTTACTCCTTAACCCGGCCCGCCTGATGATTGACAAATATGTCGGGTTCTTAGAAAATGTCAATAATAAGAATTTTGTTGAAAACTTTATCCGCATGGAAAAGTGGATCTTTGATAGTCCTGATATTCCCGGAGAAACATTCAGGCAATTCATTAGTGATTGTTATAAAAAGAATCTGCTCATCCAGAATAAAATGGAACTGGGAGGACACAGGGTAGATCTCAAAAAGATCACAATGCCCCTTTTCAATATTTACGGTAAATTTGATCACCTTGTTCCTCCCGAGGCGTGTGAACGGACCACAAAAGCTGTGGGAAGCAGGGACACCGAAGATGTCCGTCTTGATACAGGTCATATCGGGATATATGTCAGCTCAAAGGTTCAAAAAGAATTCGCCCCAAGGATCTCCAACTGGTTGAAAGAGAGAGATAAATCTGAGAAAGAATCTCCCAGCAGAAAAAAACCTGTTGCCAGGAGAACAATTGCAAAGACTAAAGCTACAGTATCGTCACCTAAGAAAAAAAAGAAGAAAATTTCTGCACAAGGAGATACAAAAAATGACTGAAAAAAAAGATTATTTTGAGACCATATGCAAGGTAAGCAGTATTTTTCGGACAACTCTGGACAGGGACGAACTCTTAGATCTGATTGTTGAAAGTGCTATTGATACAATGGAGGGAAAGGCTGCCTGTCTTTTTCTGACTGATGAGAAAAAGGACGTAACTCTGCCGGTAGCTCAAAAAGGCTTGTCTCAAAACTATTTGCACGCGGGGCGGGGGAGTGCCGCTAAGACAATGTCCGATGTCATGAAAGAAGGTTATCTCTCCATTGGCAATGCAACGACAGATTCCCGGGCAGAAAATCATGAAGCTAAAAAGGCGGAAGGAATTGCCTCCATATTGGTCGTGCCGGTTATGGTGAAGGGGGAAATAATAGGCATCCTTGCTCTTTATACAGCATCTCCCAGGGATTTTTCTAAAGATGAGATAGATTTCTTGCGCGCCCTTGCTGAACAGGGGGGTATGGCCATTGAAAATGCCCGGTTAATCGAAAAAATAAGGGAGAATACGAAACTTTTCCATAACCTGGCCACAAGCATCAATTCCACTCTGGACGTGAAAGCGATTTTTCACAGCCTATCGGAAGATATGGCCAGCGCCCTGGGTGTAAAAGCCGCTTCTGTTCGCCTCCTTGATAAAGACAAGAAAACATTAGAGCTCGTGGCAAGCTATGGTCTGAGCGAAAAATATTTAGCCAAGGGTTCAGTATCTGCCGAGAAAAGTATCGCCGAGGCCCTTAAAGGAAAACCTGCGGTAGTCAAAGACGCTGCCACGGATAAAGGGGTTCAGTATAAAGATGAAAAGAAAGAAGAGGGGATTGAGTCCATTCTTTGTGTCCCAATAAAGATCAAAGAGGAGATAATCGGGGTATTAAGGTTTTATTCCGGAGTACCGCGAGAATTCACGGAGGATGAGATTATGTTAGTCTCCGCCTTGGCAGGTATGGGAGGTATGGCTATCCAGAATGCATCCATGTATCTTATGCTCCAGGATGATATGGATAGTATGAAAGAAGATTTATGGGTTCATAAATCCTGGTTTTAGGAAGAAGGGAAGGAATGATTATGATTGGAAAGACAATCGATCAAATAAAAGTTGGCGATACTGCTGAATTATCTAAAACCATATCTGAGACAGATGTTTATCTCTATGCCGGCATATCGGGTGACTTTAATCCGGCTCATATAAACGAGGCCTATGCCGAGAAAACCTTTTTTAAGACAAGGATTGTCCATGGAATGCTGCCTGCGGGTTTTATATCGGCAATACTTGGAACCGAACTCCCCGGACCCGGGACTATTTACATCAAGCAGGAGCTTGAGTTCCTTGCACCGGTCCATATTGGTGATACCATTACTGCCCGTGCAGAGGTGGTGGAAATTATTGCAGAAAAAAACAGGATTCGAATGAAAACCACCTGTGTTAACCAGGGAGGAACTATTGTGCTGGATGGGGAGGCTACAGCCAGCCCCCCCAGAGCGCCGAAGAAATAAATTTGGCTTTTTACGAGTACATCAACCTTCAGAGGATATTATTTTCATTTCTTTGTAGAACGTTTAGCGGGTTTTGTAGATTTTGGGGTATCTTTTGTCTTGGGAGCCTCTGTTTTAAAGAATTGTCCAACGCTTTCCGTTAGTTCCTGAAATTCAGACGTCTGTTTTTTTATGAGGTCCTGATATCCGTCGGGGACTGTTCCCTGATCCATTACTTTTTTGTCCAGGAGCATCCTGAAATGTTTTATGGTTTCCTCTTGAGAAGCAACCTTTTCCTTGAGCTCCTCATATTTTTCGACGAGAGATAGATGTTCCTGTTTGGGTACGACTCCCAGAAATGAAAGATAGTCTTTGAATGATTTCTCGAAATCTTTCACCGCTTTTTCCCACATTTTGAGGTAGTTGTCGCCAGACTCGGATAAGTGGTCCAGACCATAGGTCTTTTGGAACAGAGCTGTCAGATCATCAAAACCTTTGAATCCCTGCTGCATCCATTTGGTCATATCTTCCATTTGCTTTTGCCCTTTTGCGGAATTGGTAAAAAAATCCCCCCAGAATTGCAAAAATTGTCTATCCATAATATTTATCCTCCTTTTATAACCCTTCAATAATTGTTGTGTAATTTTTTATTTGTTCCCTAATAAAATCAAATACTTAAAACTCAAACTAAGAATCCTTCTCATATTTCTTTTCCAGATCCAACTGATAGCGGACAGGGCCTCGCTGATTATTTTCAAAACGTTTATGCAATGCGTATTCAGATGTCGGACGTGACCAGGAGGTAGCCATTGCCACATGACCTTTCGGAAACATCGTGACCTCGGCATCTACATAGTCTAATGGGGCAAGTGCTGTTGCTTTTTCCACCAGATCATCCTTTTCCCCATAACAGATAAGCCATTTAATCCCTTTCTCTTTCAGGCGCTTCAAATTGAGTTCCCGGTCGAAAAGTTTTACAGGGAGGGTTCCATCCTTTGTTATAGGGATATTGTACGAATTAAAACTCATCTTTGTGATGGCCATAGGAAGATCATTACGTTCATAGGTCAACCAGTAGTTAATGGCCAGTGCGGTCTTGCTGACATTCAGCTCTTTTTCGCCCAGCCTGCGATGCGGTGGATGCCCAGCAGATTTCTGCTCCTGATGATCAACGTCAGGTATATTTTTCAACATCATCAAGTCCCGATAAAAGGCAACAATCGGGGCCTCATCGTCCATGCTTTTAATTTTGTAAATCCAGCTCATCAGGTCGCCATCGGCAACCTGATTGCCATTAGGCAGAGTCTTTGTTCCGTAAGCCAGATCGTTGAATCGCTGCGGCAGATCTCTCAGGAACTGTCCCAGTCCCTTACTCCTGGTGCCATCAATGGGGGACACGCATGTAATCAGGACGTCCACCAGACCGTCAAGTTCACCGGACAGAAGATCGCACACAGCAGAGAATCCTCCCTGACAGTAGCCATTCAGAGTTACCGGTTTCCCATATTTTGCCTTTATCTGCTCACAGAAAAAACGGGCATCAAGGGCGTCATCTTCTCCGGTCATTACCTGGACAACCGGGTTTGTTTGAATATTCTTTAATATCCTGATGTAGGTGGGAATTCCCTGGTTCGCAAAACTATGCACGTAGCTTTTGTTTTCCCCCGGCAGAAAAGCGAGGACATTCGAACCCAGGACATAAGGCGGAATAATTAGAACCGGTTTGCCATTTTCTCTGACCTTGACTTTTTTGTCATTGGGAAGAACCTGGTAAAGATCAAATCGATCTGTCTCGGCTGCTTTAATATAACCGGCTTTCTCAAAGTGAAATCCGAATTCAGATTTAATATCCTGGATAGATTGATGATATTGGTAGGTAACCAGCTCCAGTGTTTTCGCATGCCTGGCTATAAATTCGAAGATATCCTCTCCCTCCAGGTTAAATACGGTATTAAGCCATGCTACAAAGCACATATTCAATTCAGGGAGATAAAAATTATTTATTGCCTCTATCCTGCCGGCAAGTTCCTTGCCGGCAATGTCAAGATTTAGCTCTAATAGCTCCGCATAAGATTCCAGGCTGTCTGCAAATGGAGCATGTATCATTTTACCACGTTCGACATGTGTAATATATTTCACCGCAATCGCGTAAGGAATCATAAAATCGTTGATATACTTACTAAGACCGACCCGATAAGTCTGTTCGGCTTTTATAATATTACCTGCGGCCTCAATCATTTTCATATTCATTCCCAGTGTTTTCTCGGGAAACTGAAACATATAGCTATAGAAATCGGATGTCAGATCAAACCAATCTTTCATGTCCATGCCTTTCAACAGAAGAGGAAATGTTTGCATAGTTGCATTGCTGGTCATTGCGAGGAGTGAAGCGACGTGGCAATCTCACATATTTACAATAAGTTAGAGATTGCCACGCTCCTCTCGTAATGACATAATGGATATTATGCAAACCCCTCAAGAGTTTAGAAGTTTACCAATTTAATACTATCCTATATTAGCAAGAAAGTCTTCCACCTTTTTAAAACTGTCATCTGTTGACTTTCTGAAATCCTCACGCCCCTTCTTGTAGGCCTTGACCCACTCATTAATGGCCTTTTTTCCCTCCTCAGGAATTCCCTGGGTCTGATTCAGGAACATGTTGGCCATTTTTTCCGCCTGCTCCTGGAGCATGGTCATTGCGTTAAAGGTGTTGTCAAAAGTAGCCTTCTGAAAATCGATCATCTGTTTAAATATCTTTTGTTGTTCCATTTTGTGTTTCTCCTGTAATATGATTTTTGTAATTTCGTCGTTTGTAAAACGTTTATTTGGTTTTAGTCTTCTCGGCATCAGCAAAAAAGTCTTCCACCTTTTTAAAACTGTCATCTGTTGACTTTCTGAAATCCTCACGCCCCTTCTTGTAGGCCTTGACCCACTCATTAATGGCCTTTTTTCCCTCCTCAGGAATTTCCTGGGTCTGATTCAGGAACATGTTGGCCATTCTTTCCGCCTGCTCCTGAAGCATGGTCATTGCGTTAAAGGTGTTGTCAAAAGTAGTTTTCTGAAAATCGATCATCTGCTTTGTCATCTTTTTCAAATCCATGTTGTTCATACCTCCTTCTTCTTATTTTTTTTGACAGTGGATCTTGAATACGCGTATTTTAATACATAAATTTAATTTGTCAAGGAAAAATGTTGCAATGCAACAATTTATTTTATATGTCGATAGAGGCATTTTAGCTGATAACAGTTTGGAATATAAGTTTATTAATCTATCTGTGGCTTTTTTTAAGGCAAAGAAAAAATAATAAATTGATTTTTTGTTGCATTGTGTTATAAAGGGACATCATAGTTTCAGGAGTGAGAAAACAAGATGGCTGAGAAAACATTGATAAAAAAATATGCCAATAGACGGTTGTATGACACAGAGAAAAGCGCCTATATAACTCTCGATGATATAAGCAACATAATTAAGCAGGGTCAACAGGTGAAAATTATTGATGCCAAAACCAAAGAAGATGTCACCGCTTTTATTCTTACACAGATTATCCTGGAAGAGGCAAAAAATAACAAAAATTTCTTACCCGTACCTCTACTATTCCTGTTCATACAATATGGAGAAAATGTGCTTGGCGAATTCTTCGAAAAACATCTCCAGCAAACCATTCAAAACTATCTTTCCTACAAAACGTTTGCTGATGACCAATTTAAAAAATGGCTTGATATGGATATGGATTTTTCAAATCTGGCAGGGGGATCCATGACCGAATTAAAACCGTTTAAATCCTTCCTTGATCTTTTCCCACATGCAGGAAACAGTAAGGACAAGGAATGATAAGAACGAAAGTGCCGGTCGATACATGTCGGCCAGATACTGGTTGGCTACGTTCATCGGATAGATTACGTGCTTCTGACAAATTGAAGTTCCCCACAACCCCGTGTAAGCGGGGAATGCGCTTGCTGTTCAATTCAAAATAACCCTTGACAGGTGTTATTTAATATACTATATCCGCCGCCTTCCGCAATTAAAAGGCGATTGACAATTACGGACCCCCCATATGACGAACCGCCGTCAGGGGGGTTATTTACTGGAGACAGTTTCATAATCATTACTATACACAGGAAAAACAGGAATGGACGACAGAAAAGTAAGAAACATAGGCATCAGCGCTCATATTGACTCGGGTAAGACAACGCTGACAGAAAGAATTCTCTTTTATACAAAACGCATTCACGCAATTCATGACGTAAAGGGGAAGGATGGTGTCGGAGCCACCATGGACTCCATGGAGCTCGAAAAGGAGCGCGGCATCACAATAGCTTCGGCGGCAACATTCTGCGAATGGAGGGAGCATGAGATCAACATAATCGATACTCCCGGCCATGTCGATTTTACAGTAGAGGTTGAACGTTCCCTCAGAGTACTCGATGGCGCTGTCCTTGTTCTATGCTCGGTAGGTGGTGTGCAGTCACAGTCGATTACAGTCGATCAGCAGATGAAACGTTACAAGGTTCCCTGCATCGCCTTTATAAACAAGTGCGATCGTAGCGGCGCAAATCCTTCACACGTCATCGACCAGCTCAGGGCGAAACTGGGACACAACGCGGTTGCCATGCAGATACCCATCGGACTCGAAAACAATTTTCAGGGAATTATAGACCTGGTTTCAATGAAAGCGATCTATTTCGACGGTGAGAATGGAGAAGATATTCGTATTGAAGAGATACCGGACGCTCTCACCCAGGAAGCCATCGCTAAGAGGGAAGAGTTGATCGACGCCGCCTCAATGTTCTCAGATGAACTCACCGAAACCATTCTCGAAGAACGGGAGATTCAGGAAGAACTTCTTATAAACGCGCTACGCATCGGAACGCTCACGCGAAAAATAACACCGGTCCTCATTGGATCGGCTTACAAGAACAAAGGCGTTCAGCCCCTGCTCGACGCTGTGACTCAACTGCTTCCCTACCCCTCTGAGATGAAAAATGAAGCCCTTGACATGGACAATGATGAGAAACCTGTCATCCTCTCATCTAACCCTGAAGACCCGGCAGTAGCTCTTGCATTCAAACTGGAAGATGGTCCTTACGGTCAGCTTACCTACATCCGGGTATACCAGGGCTCCATTGCAAAAGGGTCTACCATAGTCAATACCCGCACAGGAAAGAAGGTCAAGGTTGGACGCGTTGTCCGCATGCATGCCGATCAAATGGAGGATATGGAGGCCATTCCCGCGGGGTACATCGGAGCACTTTTCGGTATTGACTGCGCGTCGGGTGACACTTTTGCATCCCCGGGAACCACGCTGACCATGAGTTCCATGTTTGTCGCCGACCCAGTAATTTCTCTGTCCATCTCTCCGATAGACAACCAGTCACAGGTTAACATGTCCAAGGCTCTGAACCGCTTTACCAAAGAAGATCCCACTTTCAAGACCTACGTCGATGATGAAACAAAAGAAACCATTATTGAAGGCATGGGCGAACTACACCTGGAAATCTATGTTGAGCGGATGAGGCGCGAGTATGGAGCCGAAGTCGAAACCGGCAACCCCCGAGTCGCCTACCGCGAAACCATTACCAGAAAAGCGGAGTTTAACTATACGCATAAGAAACAGACCGGCGGGTCGGGACAATACGGCCGGATCGCGGGATATATGGAACCCATTACAGAAGCGGAATTTGAATTCGTCAACAAGATCACGGGAGGAGTTATCCCCACACAATTCATTCCGGCATGCGAGAAGGGGCTCCGCGCATGCATGGCAAAAGGACCCCGGATGGAGTTTCCGGTGACCGGGATAAGGGTGGTCATTAATGATGGAGCGTCGCACAGCGTGGATTCTTCAGAGATGGCATTTCAGGCGGCCGCGCGCGGTGCATTTCTTGAGGCTTATGCCAAGGCAAAAGCGGTTATCCATGAACCCATAATGAAGGTTGTTGTTGAAACACCAACCGAATTCCAGGGTTCCGTCATGGGCCTTTTAAACCAGCGCCGCGGAATGATTGTCGGAGCACAGGATGATGGACCCATGTGCGTAATTGAGGCACAAGTACCACTGGCAGAGATGTTCGGATTTTCGACTGTCCTGAGATCGGCAACACAGGGACAGGCCCAGTTCACCATGGAATTCGCGCTCTACAAACTTGTTCCCCAATCAATCGCGGAAGAACTGGCTGAGAAAATGGCGAAAAAGAAGAAGGGTATATAATAGAGTAGGCTGAAGGGAAGGTACAGAAACATGATGATGTTAAAAAAGGATCTCATCACCAGACATCCCCTTGGAATCCAGGGAGAGGAAACAGATATTATCTCAAAGGGTGGATTCGGCGCAGTTCTTTCACGGGCCGGCGTAGGCAAAACCGCTCTTTTAGTCCAGCTTGCCCTTAACACCATGCTGAGGAATAGAAATGTTCTTCATATAAGCCTGAATGATCCCGTTGACAAAATTACACTATGGTACAAGGAATTGTTCAACCATCTGGTACAGCGCCACACTGTTGAGGAGACAAGCCAGCTCTGGGAATTCCTGTTGCCGCACAGGTTCATCATGACCTTCAGGGTCGCGGGTTTCAGTGTGCTCAGGCTCAGGGAAAGACTCGCGGATCTTACCGGACAAAACATATTTCACCCTGACATGGTTATTATTGACGGGCTCAAATTCAACGAATCAATAAGGGAATGTCTTACGGATTTGAAGAAGCTTGCCGGGGAGCAGTCATTCCACGCGTGGTTCAGCGTGCATACCCATCGCCATGAAGAAACTTCTTCAGACAACATTCCGTCTCCGCTTCTGGCCGTCGAAGATCTGTTTGATGTCGCGCTACAACTCCAGCCTGCGGGAACAGACATCCATATAAAACCCCTGAAAGGACTGTCAAATGTGACCTCCGACCTGTCTCAGCTAACCCTGGATGCATCCAGTATGCTCATAAAATAAGTGGTTTCCCCTAGCCACATCTACTGCCGACAGTGATGTTGGCGGTCGGGCCGCCATTTCCTTCAGCTGGTAAATCTCCATGCCGGAAGCGCAAATATGTGCCTCACCTTCTCCACGAGAAGATGAGGCATTTTTTTTAAAAAGGCGGATGGGAACTTACAAAGCCGTCAAACTTTATCTTGAAATAACCATACAGGTTGTATAGTGTAGCGGCCTTAACGCTGCACAATGGAGAACAGCATGGGAAAATCCATAACCCGAAAGATAATAGAGGCCCATTTAATATCGGGCAGTTATATCCCCGGATCTGAGACAGGAATAAAAATAGATCAGACTCTGACCCAGGACGCCACAGGAACCATGGCCTATCTCCAGTTTGAATCCATGAATATCCCGAAGGTGAAGACCGACCTGTCGGTAAGTTACATAGACCACAACACTGTACAGATCGGATTCGAAAACGCCGACGACCACCAATATCTCCAGGATATCGCGGGAAAATACGGAATTCATCTGTCAAGAGCGGGAAACGGCATCTGCCACCAGGTTCACCTCGAAAGATTCGGGGTACCGGGAAAAACTCTCCTTGGTTCCGACAGCCATACGCCGACGGCAGGGGGTCTCGGGATGATGGCAATCGGCGCGGGCGGCCTGGATGTCGCCACAGCGATGGGCGGCGGGGCCTTTTATCTTACCTGCCCACGGGTAATCAGGATCAACCTCACCGGAAACCTTTCTCCCTGGGTATCGGCAAAGGATATTATACTGAAGGTTCTTGAAATATTTACCACAAGGGGAAACGTGGGATGCGTTTTTGAGTATGGAGGAGATGGGTTGTCCACTCTTACGGTACCGGAAAGGGCAACAATTGCCAATATGGGTGCGGAATGCGGCGTCACTACTTCTATCTTCCCAAGTGATGAAATGACCCTGTCATTCCTGGAATCCCAGCAGAGAGAGAATGACTGGACGGAGTTAAAAGCGGATGCAGATGCGAAATATGACAGGATAATCGATATAGACCTGTCAAAGATCATCCCCCTTGCCGCGACACCGCACAGCCCCGAAAACATACGCGCAGTAAAAGATATAAACGGAATAAGGGTCGATCAGGTATGTATCGGAAGCTGCACAAATTCATCATACAAAGATCTCTCAACTGTGGCGGAGATACTGAGGGGAAAGGTCGCGCATCCCGATGTGAGCTTCGTCATCGCGCCGGGTTCAAAACAGGTGCTGGAAAACCTTTCAAGGGATGGCTACCTAGCGGAACTGTTGTCCGCGGGAGCGAGAATTGCCGAGTGCGCGTGCGGGTTCTGCATAGGAAACAGCCAGAGTCCACCTTCGGGGGCGGTATCTCTAAGAACATCCAACAGAAATTTTTCGGGCAGATCCGGTACGGCGGATGCCGGCGTCTATCTTGTCAGTCCGGAAACAGCCGCCGCCGCGGTTATCACAGGAGTTATTACAGACCCGCGTGACCTGGGGATTGAGTATCCCGGAATTCGCATCCCGGAGCGCTTCATCATTGACGACAGGATGATAATATTCCCTGAAGATATCCCGGACCCGTCATCCATTACCGTACGCAGGGGACCCAATATCGGGACGCCCCCTTCACATGTTCCCATGCCTGACACTATCTCAGGTGAGGTCACAATAAAGGTGGAGAACAGAATCACCACGGATCATATAATGCCAGCCGGCTTCAGGATGAAATACCGCTCCAATATACGGGAATACGCAAAATTCGTTTTCGAGGGGCTGGACAGCAGATTTCATGAAAGGGCGCTCAGGATAAAAGGCGGAGGAAGACACAATATCATTGTCGCGGGAGTTTCCTACGGTCAGGGATCATCAAGGGAGCACGCGGCCATCTGCCCTCAGTATCTGGGTGTAAAAGCGGTGATCGCCAGGTCTTTCGAAAGAATCCATGCGGCCAATTTGATCAATTTCGGCATTATACCCCTGACATTCAAAGATGACGCCGCGTACGCCGCCATAGACCAGGGAGACGAGATAGAGATACCCGGCATCAGAAAGATAATAGAATCCGATAAGACAATAGTAGTAAAAAACTCAACAAAAGGAACTGAATTCGAAGCCCTGTGCGATCTGTCCAACAGACAGAGAAAGATACTCCTAGCGGGCGGCGCGCTTGCGGCGGAGAAGTGACAGATGTCAGAGGTCAGGCGCAAGGGGTAAGAAATTCAGCTTGCTGGAAAATTGCAGATGGAGAAGAAACTGTGAGGGAAAAGATAAAGGTAAAGACACCAATCGTCGAAATGGACGGCGACGAAATGACACGAATCATGTGGGGGATGATAAGGAATAAACTGCTCTTTCCATTTCTGGATATGGACATCAAGTACTACGACCTCCACATAAAAAATCGCGATATAACTGACGACCGGGTTACAGTTGACGCGGCGAATGCCATCATGGAATATGGTGTGGGCATAAAGTGCGCGACAATAACCCCGAACGCCGATCGCGTGAGGGAATACGATCTGAAAGAGATGTGGAAGAGCCCCAACGGCACGATACGGTCGATGCTGGATGGAACGGTGTTCAGAAAACCCATCTTTGTGAAGAACATCAAGCCCTCCGTCTCCACGTGGAAAAAACCGATCATAATTGGAAGACACGCATATGGCGATGTGTACGACAATGTCGAAATAGCTGTGCCGGGTCCGGGAAAGGCGTCTATCATATTCACCCCATCCGAAAGCGGAAAACCCGAAGAAAAGACGATACACAAGTTTAAAGGACCGGGGATTATCCAGGGTATTCATAATACAGACGAGTCCATGCTGAATTTCGCGAGGGCGTGTTTCTCCTTTGCCCTTGACCAGAAAACAGACCTCTGGTTCAGTGACAAGGACACCATATCAAAGACCTATGACGCCCGCTTCAGGGATATATTTCAGCGGGAGTATGAGGAAAACTGGGATGCCAGATTCAGGGATGCGGGTATAGAATACTTTTTTACCCTGATTGACGACGCGGTTGCCAGGGTAATACGCTCGGAGGGCGGAATGTTGTGGGCACTGAAAAACTACGACGGCGATGTTATGTCAGACATGATCGCCACCGCCTACGGAAGTCTCGCAATGATGACCTCAGTGCTGGTTTCCCCGAACGGCTGCTACGAGTATGAGGCGGCCCATGGAACGGTACAAAAACATTACTATAAACACCTTAATAACGAAGAGACTTCGACAAACTCCATGGCCCTCATCTTCGCCTGGTCAGGAGGACTTCGGAAGCGAGGTGAACTTGACAGGACTGATAAACTCGTGACATTTGCCGACAAACTGGAAGATGCCTCTATAGAGACAGTGGAATCGGGTATCATGACGGGAGATCTTCTTCTTGTCGCGGAAAAAGCCACCCATAACAGAAAGGTCAACACCACACAGTTCATAGACGCTATCGAAAAAAGACTGCATGAAAAATTACAGTGATAAACCAGATCTGAGCAATATGTCTCTTGAAGAGATTGAAGATTTTATTTCTCACCTTGGAAAGGAAAAATACCGGGCGCGTCAGATCATGAAGTGGATGTACCGGTTTGGAGTCTCTTCCTTTGACGAAATGACCAACCTTTCAAAGGTTTTCAGGGAAGAGATCAAAAAACTGGCCCGCATAACATCCCTCCAGATAGAAGAGATCCAAGAATCAAGCGACGGCACGAAAAAAGTTCTCTTCAGACTGGAAGACGACAGCTTCATAGAAAGTGTATTGATACGCGAAAAGAATCACTGGACCCAGTGCGTGTCTACACAGGCGGGATGCGCAATGGGATGCAAATTCTGTCTTACAGGCAGATATGGTCTAAAAAGAAACCTTCTTCCCTCGGAGATTGTCGGGCAGATAACAGCCCTCCTTTTCAATACGCCTGAGGGCAAAAACATAAAGAGTATCGTAATGATGGGAATGGGGGAGCCCCTTGCCAACTATGAAAATACACTGAAGGCAATAAGGATTATCACTTCCGATGTGGGCCCCGGGGTTTCAAAGAGAAAAATAACTGTTTCCACGTGTGGAATAACGCCGATGATACGCAAACTGGGCGAAGATGTTTCCGTCAATCTCGCGGTGTCACTGAACGCCCCGAATGACGAAAAGCGAACGGCTCTGATGCCCGTGAACAAAAAGTTTCCTCTCAAAGGACTTATAGATGCCTGCCGGGAATATCCTATGCCGAGGAGAAGAATGATAACTTTTGAATACATCCTGATGGCCGGTATCAACGATTCAGAAGAAGACGCAAAGATGCTCACATTGCTCCTCAGGGGGGTGCATTGCAAATTCAATCTCATACCCTTCAACGAATTTCCGGAATCAGATTTCAAAAAACCATCAGACAGAAAGATAAGGGCATTTCAGAACATACTCATAAAACATCACTACACGACCATGGTCCGCCCAAGCAAGGGGAACGACATATTGGCCGCGTGCGGGCAGCTGAGTGGCCGCGCACGTGGATAACTAAATTCCAGCAAATTTCTTGCCCGATTCACACACTTGTGATAGATTTAATTTTCAGTAGAAAATAATAACCGCCGAGGTGAATTATGAAAAAGATATGTATATGTCTTGTCGTTGTAATCGCTGCTTTTGTATCCTGGCAACCAGTCTTCGCGCAGACAGCAACAATGTGGATTGAAAGGGGCGACACACTTGAAGAGAGGGGAATACACATAGAGGCGGTCAAAGCATACACAAAGGCAATAGAGTATGATCCAGGTTGCGCTGTCGCCTACCTAAAAAGGGGAACAGCCCTCTTCTCAGAAAGAAAGAGCAACTGCACGGAATCACACGCTGATCTTACAGCGGCGATAAAACTTGCACCCGAAAATGCCGACGCTTACTACCAGCGGGGGATCGTCAACTATTACATGATCAACAATGAGCAGGGACGATCAGACATGGAGACCGCCGCTGCTTTGGGACACAAAGGTGCCATGAAATGGCTTGCCTCAAAGACGGAGACAAAACAGGCCGAGGTTACACCATTAAGTGTGAAACCCATTGTTTATTTCGACCACGACAAGTCTGATATAAAACCTTTTTACCATAAACTTCTGGAAGAGATAGGCACGGCGCTCACCGAAAGATCTTCCCGAGTTTCTATCATGTTATCGGGTCATGCGGACAGCACGGGCACGAAAAAATACAATAATGCCCTTTCACTGGAAAGAGCAACCGCCGTGAAAGAGTATCTGGTGAAAAATTTCAACATCTCTTCGGGAAGAATCGCCGTAACGGCTTATGGTGAGGGCATGCCGGTAACATCGAACAGCACACTAAAAGGACGCGCCCTGAACCGCCGCGTGGAAATAACCGGCATAGAAACAACAAACGACATATCAGGAGACTGATATGGAACATCCTTATCCCGACAGATGTGATCGTTGTTCGTGTTAACGTTCAGCTTTTCCAATCACGAACCATTCATCGTCCGAATCGGAGGCCGTGTCGACCAGGAGATGTACGATATGTAATTCGGGATACAGCTCTTTGAGGTCGTCAAGATCCACCGGCTCGAATCTGTTCTTGTTGTTCAGGTAGGCCTGTTCCGTAAGCGCGTTGGACTCGTAGTTTTCTCTGGTTCTTCTGGATATCTTGTTCAGTGAATATTCCTGCGAGCACTGTGTCTGCTGTATAATAAATGTTTTCCGATTTCCCGCGGCCACCCCTGCAGCCCTCTTCCTGAGTGACTGGGTAACAAACGTGGCATCAAGAATAACCCCTTTCCCCTGCGAGGAAAGTTCATCGGCCATAGAAAACATTGTGTCATACACGAGCGTCCTCTTATCCATATTGGACGCTATTTTTTCGTCGAAGATATCTTCGTCCTTCAGGACTTCGCGGCGTATCACGTCTGTCCGCAACATCTCGTAGCCCTTTAAACGCGCTATAATTTCGGTGGTCTCGGTCTTGTTTGTTGCCGGAAGTCCACAGGCAATCAAAACAGCATCATTACCTATTTCCTTTTCGACAAATTCCTTAAAAGGTATTTTCAATGGAATGGCTCCTTTAGCTTTTAAAAGATCCAGGTGTTTTATAACGCTCTTTCCCCCATCAAACTTTTTGTCAAAATCTTTAGCTTTCATATGCTTCTTTTTACTGATTGGTTATGCAAACGTTAATTTCACTATTCTTTACCTACCACAACATAGGGGCGAATTTTTTCAAGTCTTTTTGAACCAAATCCTTTCACTTTGAGCAAATCATCTACAGTTTTATAGGGGCGCCCAGCTATAATTCTTTCAGCGAAAACGGGGCCGATTCCTTTGATAAGCATAAGTTTTTCTTTGCTGGTAGTGTTTAGGTCGAGTAAGCCATCTGAAAATCCGGCGGTTTTTACCTGACTCTGTATGTCCTTTAATTCCTGGTCCTCACTTCGCTGTTTTGCGCGGAATTCTGCAATTCGTTCCGGATCACTCTCCGACCAAATGCCGATACGTTTCAACATGGCCGAAGTTTCTAAATCGCGAAGCCTTTCAATCATTTCGTCGCGTGGGATGCCATTGGGCGTTTTCCTACCCATACCGTAAGCACGAGCAAGGCCGTTTTTAACAAGCAAACTCGCCAAGTCATCTCCGTCAGCTGTAATAATAAACCCATATACACGGCCTTTGGCTGACCTTCCCAAGGCGCTTGCAAAGGCTGTATGAACAGTGAAAGGTTTAGCAAGGATACGTTCAACAAAACTTTTTGCTTCATTGCCAAAATGAATGGTGCGTGCAGCGTGGGATAGTCCAAAATATCGTGTTTGTTCCCGGACCCGTTGCGCATCACTCTTAGAACTGGTGGAAGTTTCAGGACAGTCAACAAAATAAAGCCTTACATGGAAAGACTTTTCACCGGCTTCCGCAAAGAAGCTGTCCCCATCATTTGCTGGATTATTCACCAATCTCACATTGGAGAACATCTGCAAATCGGCAGCATATGATGGAAGAATGCCTCCAAATATCAGCATTGCTGTCAACAACAGAATTCCGCCCAGCAATTTTTTACTTAATCCATTCATAATAACTCTATATTGATTGTTTGTATAACGCGTCGCGCATCAGGCGCCCAGAAAAGACAGCAACCTTTTCTGGGTCTGCTTTGCATGCGCTGGTTATACAAAAGCAAACTCCCTCAACAGAATTTACAATAAGGTAATAAAAACGAGACTATTCACCAGATCTGTAAGCACATCGGCCTGTTTCCCTTATCTTTTAATACTATCCAGATTTCCTTGAACCAATGCCCTATAGGAATCCCTAACTGATGAAGTTCTTGATCAATAGGTTCTTTCTCCTTTTTTATGCCAAGCCTTTTATTTACGGCTTGGTGCTTCTCAAACATTCTATCTCTCTCAATCCTGTTCTTTCTATAAGTTTGTGTATCGCCTATTTTTATTCCTTCAAATGATCTCCCATCTATTATTAGGGATTGAGCACAAACAACTTCACCCAAAGCATCTCTTTCAATTGGATCGATAATGCCCTCTATCAGTTGTGTCCAATCAACACCTTTAATGTCCTCCAGTTTTGTGTTTGGTTCGACTACTTCTACTATTAAACGTTTTTGTATTCTAAAGAGTACAAGCAATTCATTAAGAACGGTAGATCGCTTCTTACCTTCAATAAATGCCATTTGGTATATTTCAAAGGCGGGATATTTGTATTTCGGGGTGCCAAACATACTTTTTCTGAAGCACTCAAATTCATATCGAGTCCCTCTATCGTGATTGTACTGATCGATAAGGAGCTGTGCAATTTGATGTTTTTCTACATTCATAGACAAGATTGTTTTCTTAAAATGGTTCCAGTTTAAGTTTTTGGTCGGTGGCTCTCACGAATGAGACGGCGTTAGCCGCCGAGTCCCTGCGAAGAGCTAGGTTATACAAAATCCTAACTTTCTTCCCTTGCTTTAAAGATTGCACCTTCGTGTTTCAAAAGAATTTCGCCTTGGAAATTTCTATGTTTAAAAAGCGGACCTTCTAATTTCTGTTTTGCTATCTGAATTCCATTACTAAATACTTCTTCATAGTTGCTGTCTGAATCAGTCATAAAATCATAATCAGCATTAAAATCTATGCGAGGACTTCTTTCTTTTTCTGTGATGAAACTAGGACGTGAAACTGAGATTATTCCGCTATCCTTAAAGTCAATTTTATCTGATGGAAATTCCTTCTTGATGAGTATTTTAAGGATTTCTAGGCGCTTTTGATATGTATCTTCCTCTGAGTTATTCATTTATATTCCTCCTTGCATAACACCGGAGCTCACCTGCCGAAATCCGTGCCAATTTTTCGGCGCGGGTTACGATCAGCGTGAAGCGATTAGATTTTAGATTATATAACAATGTTGCCAGAATCCCATTCTCTAATCCATTTTTCCTTGAGAGAATTTATCATTTCAGGTTCTTCCATTAGAGAAAACATGAAGGTTCTATGTCCTAAATCTTTAATTGATGCTCCTAAATGATAATATTGGGTATTATCAATTATTATGAATCTATCGTGAAATGCTTTAGAAGTACGAAGAGCTAACTCACCATATTGTTTATTAAATGATTCCGACATGGGTTTCACATCAGCTTCTATCTTTCTTGATATTATTTCTATGACAACATTTTTAGATTTAACCGTTAAAAGGTCTATTACGTTGGAATTAATAAAATTATCAATTATTTTTATTGATTTCTTTGATTTTTTAAAAAGATCTCTAATGAATTTCTGAGCTTCATAATATTGTCCGTCTATAAAAAAACCTTCACGTAAACTGTTGTTAATTGATTTTGTTGTGTCGTTTGGGAGATGCCCTGATTCTTTGGCTTGTTCGTATATTCCAATTGCTTTATTCAGTGTATCTATTACTATTTTTGGTTGGACAGCGTATGGGCCACCTTCATTTTGGAACATATCTTCTATTAAATCAAAGCTAAATGGGAAACCGCCAGCAACTGGGGCAGCGCGCCCAGCCATCGTTGTTGGAACATTAACATCTTTTAAATATCCCTTTATTTTTATTGAATTTTTTGTTATTTTTTCTCGAACAGCTGCAGTGTCTTCGCCATAGGTATCGAATGCATTCTTGTAATAGAAAGATACATCGGCTTTAAAATCTTCTAATTCAGTAATTATGTTTTTAACTATTGAAACCCTATCTGTTGTCTTCGTTATTTTGTTTGATTCTAATTGTCCACATAAGGCCTCGAGAAAACCAAGCTGTCGGGACAAATCATCCCAGTCGTTAAATCCTAATTGAAGAGCATTAAAATTTTCAGATTCTTTGGGTGGTAGAGAGTTGCGAAGAAATGTTGCAACTCTTTCTTGCCACCTTTTTACCTGAATTTCACTAGTGAAATTTTCTGCCTGTAAAACATATTTTTCGATTTTTTTCTTCATATAATCTTATGTATTCTGTTTATTTTTTTATCTAGCGCTTCGCATCACTGGCAAAATAAGAGGATGCTTGGGGTCAAATCTTTATTCTTGAATATTCTCACCGCGAATCCTACCCCAAGTTTAACCCCATTTTTACGAAAAGCAACAAAAAAAGGGTATTTTTAGTGGTTACACACACGTAACCTGTTGATATTATTGGAGGCAGCTTTTAAGGAGCCGAGTGTAGT
>JAFDAI010000078.1 GCA_019313905.1 Deltaproteobacteria bacterium
AACAGTTGGACTGGCAATAAATATGGAGGAATAGGTGCCTATCAGTATCCCTACCAGCAGAGCAAAGGCGAAATCATGGATGACTGCTCCACCGAAAATAAACAGGGCAAGCACAACAAGCAGGGTTGTCGCTGATGTAAGGACCGTTCTGCTCAGCACCTGGTTTATACTTGAGTTGACGATATCTTTAAGCGATTGTTTTCTTATACCCTTTATATTTTCCCTTATCCTGTCATATACGACAATGGTGTCATTGAGTGAATAACCTATAATTGTCAACAGCGCCGCGATTATGGGGAGCGTGAACTCCTTGCCCAAGAGGGAAAAAACCCCGACGGTGATGAGGACATCATGGATGAGAGCTATAACTGCCCCGACAGCATAGCGCAGTTCAAATCTCCAGGTAACATAAATCAGTATTCCTATTACCGCGTAAAGCATGGCCAGCATGCCTTTTTCTCTCAGGTCCCTGCCCACCTTCGGTCCTACGACTTCAACCCTTCTTATCTCAAAATCTCCCTTGTTGTAGGAAGAATTCAAAGCTTCTTCAATCTTGTTTGACAGCCCCTTGAGAGCGGAGCTGGACTTCTCTGTTTTGATCAGGAACTCGTTGTTATCATGATATCCGAAACGCTGGATGACGCTGTTTCCGAGACCGATGGCCTTTAGAGAATCCCTTATTCTATCCGCACTTGTTTCCTGAGAAAACTTTATCTGTACCAGCGTCCCTCCGGCGAAATCTATGCCCAGATTGGGTCCGCCGTGCAACAACAGGGATAGTATGCTTATGATTATCGCAGACAACGAAACCACAAAAGCAATCTTCATCTTTTCGACAATATCAATATTTATTCCGGGCTTTATAATTTCCATCAACGTCTCCGTTCCAGTCTGGATTCTTTAATTTATGTTATATGCTTACTCTCTTGATATTTCTGTCCCATATGAAATAGTCGTAAATGATCCTCGTCACAAAGATAGCGGTGAACATGCTGCATATTATGCCTATGCTGAGTGTGACGGCGAATCCCTTGATGGGTCCTGTCCCGAACTGGAAAAGCACCAGAGCGGCGATGAGGGTGGTAACATTTGCATCCACGATGGTGAGCAGGGCCTTTGAGTATCCCCCCGCTATGGCAGCCCTGGGGGATTTACCCAGCCTCAACTCCTCCCTGATCCTCTCGAATATGAGGACATTCGCATCCACGGCCATACCTATGGTCAGCACGATACCGGCAATACCAGGAAGAGTGAGAGTTGCCTTGAATGCGGCAAGCGCGCCCAGGATCAGTACTATGTTTAGGAAGAGTGCTATATCGGCGACGATCCCTGACAGGTTATAGTACATTACCATGAATAGTATAATCAGTATGCTGCCCACGATTATGGACAGTATTCCCTTGTCTATGGAATCTTGGCCGAGGGAGGGCCCCACGGTTCTCTGCTCCAATATCCTAACTGGGGCCGGCAGCGCGCCTGCCCGGAGGACGATGGCCAGATCGTGTGCTTCGTCCGTGGTAAAGCTTCCGGTAATCTGGGCGTTGCCGCCTGATATTCTTTCCTGTATTACGGGTGCCGAGTGAACCACGCCATCCAGAACAATTGCTAGGCGTTTCTTGACATTTGCTGCCGTTATCCTGTCAAAATCCCTCGCGCCCTGCGAATCAAACTTCAGGGAGACATATGCCTCGCCAAACCTGTCGCTGATTGATACCCTGGCATCCTCGAGGGATTCCCCTGTAAGGAGAGTCTTTTTCTTGAGCAGGTATGGTATTTTCGTTCTTCGTCCCGTCTCACTCTCTACCCTGTACCCGTAAGCTATAACATCTCCGGTGGGTACATTTCCCCTGAGCGCGTTCTCCAGGCTGTGGCTTTCATCTAGTAGCTTAAATTCCAGAAGGGCCGTTTTCCCGATCAGATTGATGGCCCTCTGCGGGTCCTTGATCCCAGGTAGTTGTATAAGTATACGCTCCTTGCCTTGGGGGATTATTTCAGGTTCAGAAACACCAAACTCATCTACCCTGTTCCGTATGGTCTCAAGGCTCTGTTCCAGGGCAAACTTTTCTATTGAGGCGATCTGCTTATCCTTTATCTTCAGATAAACCTTTTCTTTTCCCTCTGTTATTTCTGAAGATTTGATATCAAGGTTGGGAAAATCGTTCTTCAGTATCTTTTCAAACCGCGTGCTTGCCTCCTTATTCGGCAATTCAAGGGTGGTGATAGCCCCGCTTTCCCGATCCAGATGTTTAAACCGCACCCTTTTTTCCATGAGGGTATTCTTCAGCTCATTCGAAATCCTTTCCATGGCGCTCTCGACTGCCTTTTCGGTTTCCACCTCCAAGACCAGGTGCATTCCCCCCTGAAGATCAAGCCCAAGGTGGATCTTTTCCGTGTGGTTACTCCAGACAGAAGGAATCTTCTGTGTTATGGAGGGTATAAGAAAAAATAACGCGGTTGCGACGATGACAAGCGTTACAATTCCTCTCACCTTGATATTTTTGTCGGACATTTGAATTCCTTTCGCTGTTCCTTACGAAGTCTCCTTTTGTATGATAGTCGCAATGTGGCCTCTTGAAACCTTGATTTTTACCTTGTCGGCTATTTCCAGGGTTACAACCTGTTCTGCAACGGCTGTAATCTTTCCGTGCAGTCCGCCCACTGTGACTACAATGTCTCCATGAGCGAGATTGCTCAGCATTGCCTTCGTTTCTTTTTGTTTCTTCTGCTGTGGTCTTATGAGAAGAAAATAAAAGATGGCGAAGATGGCGACCATTACAACAATAAAACTCATATCCCCACCGGGTGCTCCCCCTCCGCCTGCTCCGCCTGCTCCCATCGCATATGCTATGCCTGTCATCTTATCTGTTCCTCCCTGAAGTTTTTATTTGTTCTCAGCCCCCGCGTTTGACAATCCAGACATGAAATCCTGTCTGAAGGCCTTGTAGTTATCTTCTTTTATTGCCTCTCGGATCTTTTCCATCAGATTCATAAAGTACCTGATGTTGTGGATGGTATTCAAAACAATCGCCAGGATTTCCCCGGCGATAAACAGGTGCCTGAGATACGCCCGCGAGTAATTTCTACAGGTGTAGCAATCACATTCACTGTCAACAGGCGAACCATCCTCCCGATAACAAGCGTTCCTTATAACAACTTTTCCATTACTTGTAAACAGCATTCCATTTCTCGCGTTTCTTGTGGGTATCACGCAGTCAAACATGTCTATTCCGTGGTGAACGGATTCTACAATATCTTCCGGAAGACCGACACCCATGAGATATCGGGGCTTTTCTTCAGGCAAAAGAGGAGTGAACTCGGCGGTTATCTCACGCATAACCTCCTTGGGCTCTCCGACACTCAATCCCCCCAGGGCATAACCGTCGAATCCGATATTGATCAGCTCTTCTATGCCTCTCTTGCGCAGTGTACTGTACCCTCCTCCCTGGGATATCCCGAAGAGGGCTTGATGGTCATTTTTTTTAGCGGCACTGCATCTTTTTGCCCACCGCAGCGTCATATCAAGCGATTTCTCCGCGTAGTCGAAGTTCGCGGGATATGAAACGCATTCGTCAAGGCACATCATTATATCGGATCCCAGGGTCTCCTGAATCTTCATGCATATTTCAGGGCTTATAAAGTGACGTGAACCATCTATATGAGATTGAAACGATGCTCCCTCCTCTGTTATTTTTCTCAATGCACCCAGGCTGTATATCTGAAATCCGCCACTATCGGTCAGGATAGGACGCTGCCAGTTCATGAATTTGTGAAGACCGCCAAGCTCTCTGATCAGTTCGTGTCCTGGCCTCAGATAGAGGTGGTAGGTGTTTCCGAGTATTATCTGTGCTCCCAGGTCACTTACCCTTTCCGGCGTGAGTCCCTTTACCGTTCCCTGAGTTCCAACGGGCATGAAAATGGGTGTGTCTATCTCCCCGTGCGGGGTCATTATTTTTCCAAGCCGCGCCTCCGATCCACTGTCCTTGTGGAGTAGCCTGAATTTGAATCCACGATTCCCGGATTCCTGTCTTTGATGTTTGTCTTCTGTGTCCATGCGTCCCAATTTCTAATTAAAAATTAAACATTAAGAATTCAACATTGTCTTTACAGTATCAGCATGCAATCGCCATAGCTGTAAAACCTGAACTTCTCCTCGATGGCCTTTTCATAGGCCCTGTGTATCAGGTCTTTTCCCGCGAAGGCGCAGACAAGAAGAAAGAGTGAAGATGCCGGCAGGTGAAAGTTTGTCAGCACCCTGTCCACGGCCTTAAAACGATAGCCCGGATATATGAAGAGATTGGTGCTGCCTTTTCCCGGATTTATTTTTCCGTCCGGGTCAGATGCCGATTCCAGTGTCCTTATGGAAGTTGTGCCCACGGCCACAACCCTTTCGGCCCTGTTGATCTTTTCAGCTGTCTCTTCACTTACCTCAAAAGTTTCCCTCTCCATTTTATGATCTGTCACAAATTCCGATTCGATGGGCAGAAAGGTTCCATATCCAACATGCAGTGTTACCTGTGCGATGTCGGTTCCCCTTCCGTACAACGTATCGAGAGTCTTTTCAGAGAAATGCAGGCCGGCGGTGGGGGCCGCGACCGATCCGGGATTTTTCGCGTAAACAGTTTGATATCTCTGCAGATCCTGCGGGTTTTTTATGAGTCCTTTCTTCCTTTTTATGTATGGTGGAAGGGGGGCGCTTCCAAACTTTTCGAGAAAGGTATCAAATCCGGTCTGCGGGTGGAATTTGACTATCCACTTCTTGTCGGAAATCCGTTCCATTATTTCCGCCCATGAATGGCCGTCGAAAGATATTTTTGTGCCCACCCTGACCCGTTTTGCAGGTCTCAACAGAGTTTCCCATGTTGTGGATGAACCCGTCTTTTCGAGCAGGAGCATCTCAATTGTGGCGCCGGTAGATTTTTTTCCGGAAAGCTTCGCGGGGATTACCCTGGAATTGTTGATAACCAGGAGATCGTTTCTCTCCAGGAATTCGGGCAGTTCATAAAAATGCCTGCATTCGAAGGACCCGCGGCGTCTGTCCACCACCATCATCCTTGAATGATCTCTTGACTCACATGGCTTCTGCGCGATTAATTCTTCCGGGAGATTATAATAGAATTCTTCTGTTTTCATGGCAAGTTCCGGGAAATAATCAAAAAAGTTCTTCAAAGTCAATAAATAAATGCGGTACAGATAATTAACAAACTCGTAAAAAGTCAGTTTTCTTCGCTCAGGACCATTTTGGGGATGCTGTTATTGCTCGGCTAAAAATCTAAAACTCGTGCTAACCCACTCAAACAATTAGCCCAAGTTTAACCCCATTTTTACGAAAAGCAACAAAAAAAGGGTATTTTTAGTGGTTACACACACGTAACCTGTTGATATTATTGGAGGCAGCTTTTAAGGAGCCGAGTG
>JAFDAI010000044.1 GCA_019313905.1 Deltaproteobacteria bacterium
TCTTCTGATATCCTCTCTCTTGTCATAAAGCTTCTTGCCCTTTCCGACGCCGAGTTCCAGCTTTACCTTTCCGTTTTTGAAATACATCTTCAGGGGAATAAGCGTCAGGCCTCTTTCTTTAGACTTTCCGTAGAGTTTTTTTATCTCTCTCTTATGCAGCAGCAGTTTGCGAACCCTCAGGGAGATATGGTTGGAACGATTACCGTGGGAATAGGGGCTTATGTGCATATCATAGACAAAAATCTCTCCATTCTTTACCTGCGCATAGCTGTCCTTCATGTTCCCCCTGCCTTCGCGGAGAGCCTTCACCTCGGTCCCGGCAAGAACAATCCCTGCCTCATAGGTGTCATCTATGAAATAGTTGCGCCTTGCCAGTTTGTTCTGGCATATAATTTTTTCAGTGGTTTTATTTTTTTTTGCCATTACGCCACTTTCTTATCACTCCGCGGGCATTTCATATAAAGCGTGACCATCTACGTTATGTCCCGGAAGATAATCTGTCTTCACATGACTCATCGATTTGAAGATGTTCTCGCGCACATCTTTATTATCCTTTTCCATATCATCCAAAAGTTTCTTTATATACATCCTGCGTGAGATTTTGCTTGTAGGACACCCGTTTTCAATCACGGGAATATTTTTCTCCTTCGCATACTTCTTGACCAGTGTTTCCCTGATATACGCGAGAGGCCGGATAATGTGAAATTTTCCCCTGAACACAGACTGATCGGGCATCATCGTACTAATCTCCCGGCCATAGAACATGTTTATAAGCAACGTCTCTATGATATCATCTTTATGATGGGCAAAAGCTATCTTGTTGCACCCGTTCTCGTTTGCTATCTCGAATATCCTTTTCCTTCTCATCCTTGAACAGAGAAAACATGGATTTTTCTTATTGTAATCGCTGTGCGCCAGGGGTCCTATATCGGTCTTTTCCATTATATACTCATGTCCGTTTTTTCTCAGATAATTCTCCAGTTCAGCGTATCCCCTGTATCCCTCATCAAAACCCAGGTCTATATTAACCGCCAGCACCGAAAATCGCGGAAGAAACACCATGGGGGTATTGAGAAGATCGAGAAGCACAAAACTGTCAAGACCCCCCGAAACGCCGACCAGTACCCGGTCACCTTTTTTTAGCATATTATAATCTACGGCGGCCTTTTCCAGCCACTTTTTGAGATGCAGATAAAGTTTTGTGTCTCTCTTCCCCGACAAAGCATCTTTCCTCTTACACAATATTTCCTCGTTCCCGCAGCGTCTTCCGGAAACACACCTTTACTACAGACAATCCACAGCAACAATTTATATCTTACCATGAAAATCAAACCACGCGCAAATCAGAAAATATTTCCGAGGCTGTGATGGTAAATTCATAACAAAAATTCCTTGACATCCGCCATGCTTCTCTCTTAGATTAATAAAAAGTTTTTTTTCGAAAATTCAATAAGTATTATTTATCTAACTCGCCAGCGAAAGGAGGGAATGGGCCGCCAAACGATAGAACAAACCTGCCATGAAAGAACCTAGAAATCCGTTGGCAATTGGATGTATTTCTAAAAGTGCATTTTTAGCTTCGCAAACAATTCTTTTTGAACGGAGGGTTCCACCAGATGATTCCACTGTTTATAAACACACCTGAGGCAATGTTTAAGATCAGGGTGGTAACCGCAAAAGATTCTTCCGCAAAAACCCTGGAGCGTTTGCAGGCAACAGGTGTCCTCCACATAGAAGAATCCCGGGAATTAGATTCTGCCGACAGAACAGCAATAGCAGAAAAAAGAAATCTTATAAGAAAAATCTCTGCCAATATTAGCGATATCTTGTCGTATGTGAAGGGAGAGCACAGGATACTCATACAGGAAGACGTAAAAGATCAACCCTTGGACAAAATATTACACCAGACCGGCAGGTTGCACGACAGATGCGCCCTTCTCCTAGAAGATACAACAAGGCTGGAAGCAGATATCTCCAATATGGAAGGGCTGGGCGGACATCTGGACATCCTTGCACATGAGATAAATCTCCCACTGAAAGACTTGAACTATTCCGGGAACTACTTGTCTGCAAAGGTGTTCGTATTCCCGACGGAAACCTGCAGGACATTCCTGAAAAAGACCCACAAACATACCCTTCAACATATAACTGTCTCTTCAGAAGATGAGACGGCAGTCTATACTATTGCCAGGACCAGCAAACAAAACATGGTGGAAGCCCTGGCAAGAAATCTCGGGGTGTTGCCCCTTGAGATACCCGACGAGGAATTAACCTTAAAAGAATTTATCGCGAAGAAGGATGATATAATAAGGGAAAAGAGGGAGGAGATCGCCGGGTTAGAAAAAGAGATAGAAACAATTATCGCAGAAGACCTGGAGCAGATCGTGCTATACAGAGAAACGGTCGCCCTGGAAGATGAAATGCTGTCCGCTATCGAGCAGACATGCGAAACCCGGTATGTCTCGCTGATAGAAGGCTGGGTTCCCCGGAGCAAAGCGGATTCTGTAATATCACAGATAAATGAATCTCTTGACAATGTATTTGTCGATTCAAGTCAACCCAAGCCTTCGGATGAACCCCCGACAAGGCTGCAAAACCCGCGTATCATCAAACCCTTTGAGGTAATCGTCAATCTCTTCAGTCTGCCTAAATACGGCGGGTGGGACCCCACACCGAGTGTGGCTTACTTCTTTGCCTTCTTTTTTGGTCTCATGCTCTGTGATGTTGTCTACGCCGCAGGTTTGTTGATTCTTGCCAGGTTTGTTCTCGACAAGCTAGTTGATGATCCGTCAACCGAAGAAGTCCATCTATTCAGAAACGTCTTGTATATAAGCGGCACGGTAGCGCTTATTTTCGGTATATTATCAGGAACGTATCTCGGCGATTTCATGGATATGTATTTCGGTGTTGAGTTGCAAAAACTTGCTCTCGCGAAGTGGGTGCAAAATCAACTCTCAGACCCCATCACATTTATTATCATCTCGCTCTTAATCGGCCTTGTACACGTGAACATAGCCCATATCCTTTCCCTCACAAAAGGAATAAGAGAAAGAAACAAAGGATTAGTCATCAGTAAGATGGGTATCTTCATTATAGAAATCTTTGGAATACCTTACATCTTTAAAATGCTGCTACATGTTGAGATCCTCCCTTTCAGTCCCTCAATATATGCATTTATGGCTTATCCTATGATTATTGGCCTGGCATTGATCGTTATATCGGGATTTATGCAAATGGGTGGTCTGGGAGGAATTTTCTGGATATTTGAACTAACCGGCCTGCTTGGTGATATTATGTCATATTCACGACTGGCAGGAGTTGGTCTCGCTACGTTTTATCTTGCTTCTGCTTTCAACCTCCTGGCTAACTGGATTTCCTCTGGTCTCTCAGGATTAATTCCGGGCATTATCGGCATGACTCTTGGATTCATTATCGGTATTATTCTCTTTACTGTCTTCCATGTCTTAAATTTGTTTCTCAGCAGTTTGGCTGCTTTTATTCACTCTTTAAGGCTCTGCTTCGTTGAATTTCTCCTGAAATTCTACGAAGGCGGTGGAAGAAAATATGCCCCATTCCATCTCAGGCCAAAGAGATATGTAATTGTAGGGGCAAAATTATAAAGCGAGGTGTAAAACATGACTGAAATACAAGCCTTGGCTACACTTGGGGGAGCTATCGCATTGGGAGGTGGACTCGCCGGTTCAGCGATCGGAATAGCAATGGCAGCATCGGCAGGGGTTGCAACGATATCTGAAGAACCCGGCCAGCTGAGAAACGTTATCGTACTGGCTTCGCTCCCGATGACACAGAGTTTTTACGGACTGATCATTTTGATTATAATCTTGACTGTCGTACTTCCGGGACTACCCGCTACCGGAGGTGCCGGTATAGCAGTACTGGCCGTTGGCGTCATCGGTGCTCTGGCTGAATGTTTCTCCGGTGCCTACCAGGGATCGGTCTGTGCTTCCGGTATAGCCCTCCTACCGAAAACAAAGGGAGGGATTCTTACCACAGCCATGATGCTTGCCGTTTTCGTCGAACTTATCGGGGTTCTGGGACTCGTTTTCTCCGTTATGACGCTAAGCATACTCAAGCTTATGTAATGATAACCAAAGGTGACAATTATGGAAACCGACAAGATAAGAGCGGCTATCCTCGAGAAAGCACAAGGAGAGGCAGAAGAAATCATAGCCAGTGCCAGGGCAAAAGCCGAGGAACTGATGACAAACGCGAAAGAACAAAGGGAGAAACGGTTTGAGGAAGAGAAAAAACGGATCATATCAGAGGCCAGGCGCGAGGCATCGAGGATACTGGCACAATCCTCCCTCAAGGCACGGCAGGAAGTACTAAGGAAAAAAGATGCCGTCATCAACGAGATTATAACAAGGGTAAAAGAAGATCTACTCAGGAAGGCAACGGATGAGGGTGTGTTCATTCACCTCATCAGTGAAACGGTGAAAGCTTTTGAAACAGGGGACAAACTCAGACTCTTTGTGTCTCCGAGGGATATCGCTGTCGTCCGCAAGGTCGTGGAAGGAAATGACAGCCTGAAGGAACAGATAGCGGAGATCAGTGAATTCGATTGTCTGGGGGGCGTTATGGCAGAGTCGATGGACGGCATGGTGAGCATTGACAACACGTTCGATATAAGACTTGAGATGCTTACACCAAAGATCCTGCCCAGACTGGGCAGGGAACTTTTCGGAGATGATGAAAATTGAATCTTACAAGCGCACGTTACGCATTCATATCGGCCTACCTCAAAGGTGAAGAGACCCGGGGCGTAACCTACGAACATATCGGCGAAATATTGCAGAGGTCCGAAAATATGCAGGACGCCCTGGAAATCGTCAGTGACACAGATATTGGCGGATACCTGTTGGACCAGCCGATCAAGACCTTCGACGATGCCGACAAGTACTTGTGGATATATATGGGCGAATGCCTGAAACGTCTTAAGGGCTTTAATATACCCCCAGAAATGTCGCGCATAGTGAACCTGTACATTGAGAAGTACGATGTTCTGAATATCAGAATAACACTCAGAATGATCTCAAAAAAAGCAACATCCTCCATGGTACCGCTGGGCACGATCCATGACAGGGAACATCTGGAAGAAATGTCTGCCGCAAGAGAAAAGGATGAAGTATCCGGAATCCTCGCGAGATGTAATCTTGGCGACTACATCTGGGCCATAGAGGATATCAACGAAAAAGATCCGCAATCTGTATCCGAGGGAGAAGTTAAACTGCAAAACATCTACCATCAGAAGGTGTTGAAAGTCTTCAAAAACATGGCCGACGGACATTTGCTCGTTCAGGCCTTCGAAAGCATTATCGATTCGGCAAACTTACAGACACTCTTCCGGTTATCCCTGGGAGGCAGGTATACCGCAGGTGCGCCGGTGCTCAGTGGCGGCCGCATGCTCTCGGAAAACACTATAAAAGAATTGCTCACACTGAAGATGACGGAAATAACGGGAAAATTGGAAAATACAGGATACCATATGATGGCACAGGATGTATCCAAAGGCTATGAAAAGGATGGAAAGATCACGGTCGTAGACAAGATAACGGAAAAATACAGATTCAGGCTGTTGAAAGACCTTCTCTCTCCCAGGGTGTTATCCACTTCCAATATGTTATGGTATCTGCTGCTCAAGGAACTGGAGATACGGAATTTGAGACTGATTTTCAAGATGCTCGCAGACGGGATACCGGCAGCAGAAATAAGGGAATTGGTAATCGCGGCATGACTAAACCTGAAAAGATAGACATAGCCATAATAGGAAACAGGGATCAGACAGCACTGGTGAGGCTTGCCGGCGTCGAGAAGTACCGGATAATAGCAGATTTGGAAAACATTAATGAAAAGGTCAGAGAGGCCCTGATGGAACTCTCGGGTGACAGTTCCATCGGAATAATAATGATACCGGAAGAGTGGACCGGGGGCGTGACAGACACGCTGAAATACATAAGGGAGAGCAGGAAGAGATCTGCAATTGTGATAGAAATCCCTACAGGATTCAAGGCAAAAGAGCAGGATGTAAAGGGATATTACAAGGCATACACAAAGAAACTTATAGGCTTCAACGTAGATATCTGATGTTGCCGGGCACAGGCTGACAACCCTGTAACAGCCTGTCAGAAAATCCCACAAGAGGGGAAACAGGTCTCGGTTTGCGGTAAAGTTGAAACTATTTGGATCTACTTTCAATATCAAAAACACCAAAGTGAGGCATGATCCATGGGTAAGATCTGGAAAATTTCGGGGCCCGTTGTAATCGCCGAAGACATGAGAGGATCTCAGGTATACGAGGTTGTCGATGTGGGTGATGAAAGGCTCACGGGAGAAATCATCGGCCTTGAAAGAGATAAAGCGGTCATCCAGGTATATGAGGACACCGTCGGGCTCAGAGTTGGAGAACCTGTGACCGGAACAGGCGAAATCCTTATGGTGGAACTTGGACCCGGACTCGTCGGGAACATCTATGACGGTGTTCAGAGATCCCTTGTCACAATGATGGATGACATCGGCGATTTTCTTGTGCGCGGAGTACGTACAGATTCCCTTGACCGGAAAAAGAGGTGGCATTTTACCCCCTCTGTCAAAACCGGCGACATAGTACAGGAAGGCGATATCATCGGAAGCGTTCCGGAAACGGGTCTTATAGAACACAGGATAATGGTGCCGATAGGAACACAGGGAACCATCCTGGAGATATCTGAAGGAGAGTTCACCATAGAAGAAACCGTCGCACTGCTGGAGCACGAAGGCGCAAAAAAACCTCTAACCCTCATGCAGAAATGGCCGGCAAGAAAACCCAGGCTATATAAGCAAAGATTTAACCCCGAAGATCTTCTTGTAACCGGCACAAGGATCATCGATTATCTGTTCCCCCTGGCATTGGGAGGAAAGGCCGCCATACCGGGAGGCTTCGGCACCGGCAAGACCGTCACCCTGCAACAGATGGCCAGATGGTCCCAGACCCAGCTAAACATCTATGTCGGCTGCGGCGAACGAGGAAACGAAATGGCGGACGTTCTTCACAGCTTCAAAAAACTGAAGGATCCTGCAACAGGCAGACTTCTGCAGGAAAAAGAGATATTTATCGCCAACACATCAAATATGCCCGTTGTCGCAAGAGAGATAAGTATTTTTATCGGCATCACCATGGCCGAATATTTCAGGGATATGGGATATGACGTTCTCCTCGTGGCCGACTCAACATCCAGATGGGCCGAGGCAATGAGAGAAATCGGCGCAAGGCTTGAAGAAACACCAGGTGAAGAGGGATTTCCCACCTATCTGGGTTCAAGACTCTCGGCCTTCTACGAAAGATCCGGGAGGGTTGAGTGCATAGGAAAACCTGAAAGGATGGGGTCAGCCACGGTGATTGGTTCCGTAAGTCCCCCTGGTGCGGATTTCAGTGAACCTGTAACCCAGGCAACCCTTAGAATAGTTGATGTATTATACTCGCTGGATGTCGCCCTCGCCAACAAGAGACACTTTCCCACCATAAACTGGCTCCAGAGCTACAGTCTCTATGCCGATTCGGTGGATAAATGGTGGAACAGGATCAGCCCCGATTACAATGAAATAAGGGACAAGGCCCTCATAACTCTCCAGCACGAAGCGGAACTGGAGGAAATCGTCCGGCTTGTCGGACCCGAGGCGCTGCCTGAAGACGATAAGCTGGTGCTTCTCGCGGCGCGCATGATCAGGGAAGACTTTCTCATGCAGAGCGCATATCACCCCGTTGACACTTACACGGAACCAAAGAGGGCGCACATGATGCTAAGCACTATCACAAGGTTTTACGATCTCGCGAAGGAAGCGACTGAGTCAGGCATGCTGGTAAGTGAAATATCTTCTTCAAAGATACTGCCGCGCATTTCAAGAATGAAAGATATACCGAACGAAGAGTTCGATGATTACATGAAACAATTATGGTCTGATATAGACAAAAATCCTTTTGTTTAAAAAGGAGGAGCGTAATGGATTCTCTGCAGCTGTTTACGAGGCAGACAAAGGCAATAAGCACCGCAAGGAGATCGCTCCTTGTCATTGAGAGCATCCCCGGCATCAGATACAGTGAGATCGTAGATGTCCAGCTTGGAACAGGCGAAACAAGGATTGGTCAGGTGATAGAAGTTGGAAAGGAAACCACCGTCGTCCAGGTGTTCGGAGGCGTCAGCGAAGTCGATCTGCTGAACAGCAGGGTGAGATACAAGGGAGAGACCCTGAAACTTCCCGTATCTGGAGATATTATGGGGAGGATCTTCGACGGGAGCGGCAATCCAATAGACGGCGGTCCCTCGATCGTGGCGGACACCTACCTGGACATAAACGGCGTGCCTGCAAATCCGGCATCGCGCATGCCACCGGCGGAATTTATTGAAACCGGAATTTCTGCGATAGACGGGCTCAATGTCCTGGTACGCGGGCAGAAACTGCCCATCTTCAGCGGATCGGGTCTGCCGCATAACAAAATCGCCGCGCAAATACTGAGGCAGGCGTCACTTAAGGGAAAATCAGAAGAGTTTGCGATTGTTTTCGGCGCAATCGGTGTAAGCTACGATGATGCAGGCTATTTTATCTCTAATCTGGAAGAGACAGGCGCGCTCAGCCGTACCGTCGCATTCATCAATACAGCATCATCGCCCGTTATTGAAAGGTTGTCAACACCGCGTCTGGCTCTGACGGCAGCTGAATACCTGGCATGGGAGCATGACATGCATGTCCTGGTCATACTCACGGACATCACAAACTACTGCGACGCACTACGCGAACTTGCCGCGATGAGAGGTGAAATACCAAGCAGAAGGGGTTATCCGGGATACATGTACACGGACCTTGCCTCACTGTACGAAAGGGCCGGGAGGATAAGCGGCAAAGAGGGTTCTGTGACCATTATCCCCATTCTGACGATGCCCGATGACGACATTACGCATCCGATAGCCGACCTGACCGGATACATAACAGAGGGACAGATTGTCCTGTCGAGGGCGCTGGAAAGGAAAAGGATATATCCTCCCATAGATGTATTTCTCTCACTTTCAAGGATGATGAAAGAAGGAATCGGCGAGGGAAACACGAGAGAAGACCACAACAATGTGTTCATGCAGTCATACGCTGTTTACGCGGAGGGAAACTATCTGAGAGAAATATCCACCGTTATCGGTTCCGAGGCGCTCAGCAACAGGGACAGGGTATATCTCTCCGCTTCGGACAGGTTCGAAGAGGAATTCATATCACAGGCCGAGAATAATAGAAGGACCGTTGAAGAAACTCTGGGGTTGGCCTGGAACATCTTCTCCATGCTCCCCAGGGAAGACCTCAAGCTCATACAGGAAGAATACATAAATAAATATCTTCCTGAGGCTCCGGAAAACCGGGGTACAACCGAGACAGGTTAGACAAGCGTGATGCCATGTCAACAAAGGTACAGGTAACAAGGCCAACCAAGATCGAGCTTGCGCGTCTGAAACGTCGCATGAAACTCGCCACAAGGATTCAGAAGATCGTTAAAGACAGACTCTCGATACTCATTATGGAATTCCTCCAGACCGTCAAAGAATGTAGGTCTGTCAAGGAAAAACTGCTCGTGGATTTCAGGGAAGCCTATAAGGCGCTCTCCGTCACCACGGGATACCATGGATATGCATTTCTGGAAAAGGAACTCCTCGCGTCCGAAATGGCATTAAAGATAAACTCCTATACAAGAAATGTGGCAGGGGTAAGAATACCCGTTTTTGAAATGGAAGATACTGCTACATCTTCCGTGAGGAACACACTGGATACCTCCTCATTGGTAGACAATAGTGCCAAGCTCTCGCGGGAATGCCTGAAGGGCGCCATAGAGCTGGCCGAACTCCAGAATTCCCTGGAACTTCTGGGTGCGGAGATAAACAAAGTAAAAAGGGTAAACAACGCGCTGGAATATATTGTAATCCCCGGACTTGATGCCACTATAAAATACCTGACAATGAAGTTCGAGGAGCGCGACCGTGAAGAAGTTGCCCGGCTCAAATATGTCAAGCTGTTGATCGAGCAAAGGGAAGCGTATGCGTATTAATCCAAGAGAACCTGACAGGACATTTGAAGTCAATCTGAAAGGTAACCTGAAAACGCTGAATGCCCATCTGCCGAGGAGACGGAAGTCATTAAGCGAACTTCTGGAGGAAAAGTGCCCCCACGTTGAATGCGGCGATGGAAGCACACACTACTTTAAGAAGAAAGAACTTGAATATCTGACAGAAATATTGAATAATAAAGAAAAGCAGATGTTGCTGCTGCCGATTATCATAGAGGTGGGAGCGGACAAGGGAAACTTGATGATAAGATCCAAAACCGGGACTGAAGCAAAAATATTTTCAAAGATCCTGGATATGCCCATAGCCTGTAAACTGGATGTGATAACCATATTCAGACCCCAGTTAACTGTGTTGAGAAAAGTGCTGAAGACTACCACGCAGTATGCTTTCACCATCTGATAGATCTGGCGAAAATTCAAAAACAGAGGAGATAGATTATGAAAGTATTCGCAGACAAAATGTTCAATGTCCTGGAAAGACACAGAGAAGAAATTGCGCAGCAGTGGTGCAAGGCCGTCAGGAAAAATCCTCGGACACTTTCATTCAATAATGTGCCGGAGGAGGAATGCTTCAAGAGAGCTGTCTTTTTTTACAAGAACATGGAACCTATATACTTCAGTGGCAAACCCTATACTGAGTTACAGGACTACTTTTCAGGTTTTGCTGAAGCCACTTACGGGTTCAATATACCGTTGCATGAAGCCCTCTACGGAATCATCATGATGAGGAGACAGATGTGGTTATATACGGAATTTCAAGCCCCCTTCCTCAGCGCCATAGATCACCATCAGGCGGTTGAAACAATAAACAAGACGATTCGTATATTCGATCATGGCATCTATGCAATCGCCAAGAAGTACGAGGAATTAAAGGGGCAGTAGGGAGACTGCTATGCCGGCAGAAATACGCGAAACGATAAGAGGGATAGAGAACGAAGCTGAGAAACTGATAGAAAAGGCCAGAGCAGACGCAAAACGTATCCTGGAAAATGCCAATAAAAAGGTCGGAGAGATCCTGTCAGCAGAGATAGTTATGGATGAAGTCAGGGATGAGCATGACAGGATTATCTCCGGGGCTAAACAAGAGGCAGGAAGAAAGATAGAAGAATCAAGAAAGGCGTCCGGTCTGATCCGATCAGACTCTTCTGCAAAAATAGACAATTTTTCACAATTGATGGCAGATTCTATAAGAGGAATCAACTGAAATCCGGCGATAAAAACCATGCCGGATTGTCCTGCTGATCATATGTCACATCCAAGGCACTTCTTATCTTGAAAATCGCTCCGCGTAAGTATAATAAAATGTGGGAAGAAGGAACATTCCCTGTCTTTCGTGAAACTATTAAACAGGAGAGAAAACATGACAGAGATTATTGATGTATACGCAAGAGAGATACTTGATTCAAGGGGAAACCCTGCAGTGGAAACAGAGGTAACTCTCAGCTCGGAAATAGTGGGAAGGGCATCCGTTCCATCTGGCGCATCAACGGGAGAACACGAGATGCTGGAACTCAGGGACAACGACAAGGAAAGATATCTGGGAAAGGGTGTAGAAAAAGCTGTTGAAAATGTAACTTACAAAATAGGACCCGAGATAATAGGCATGGACTGCCTCCTTCAGAGAGAAATCGATTACACCATGCTCGAGCTGGACGGAACAGACAACAGGAGCTCTCTCGGCGCTAACGCTATACTGAGTGTATCTCTTGCCTGTGCCAGGGCGGCCGCGGATGCAACGGGGCTTCCCCTTTACAGATATATAGGGGGAGTTTCCGCCAAAGACATTCCTGCCCCCATGACTAACATCTTGAACGGCGGACAGCACGCTGATAACAACGTGGATATACAGGAATTCATGATTATGCCTGTGGGTGCCCCCGATTTCAGGGAGGGCATCAGGATGTGCAGCGAAGTCTTCCACCATCTCAAGTCTGTTCTGCAGGAAAAGGGTTACAGCACGGCAGTGGGAGATGAGGGAGGATTCGCTCCAAACCTGAAATCCAACGAAGAGGCTCTCCTGCTTATTATGAAAGCTATTGAGAAAAGTGGGTATTCACCGGGCAGTGATATATTCATCGCCATTGACTCTGCCGCAAACTCATTCTACCTGGACGGGAAATATACGCTTTCCGCGGAGAAGAAACCGGACAAAACATCCGAAGAGCTTATCGCTTTCTATAGCGACCTGGTTGCAAGGTACCCGATAATATCTATCGAAGACGGCCTTGCGGAAGATGACTGGGAAGGGTGGAAGATGATGACGGACAAACTGGGTGCAAATATCCAGATCGTGGGAGATGACATCTTCGTCACAAACAGGGAAAGACTTGAGAAGGGTATATCCCTCGGCGTGGCCAACTCCATTTTGATCAAACTCAACCAGATAGGCACACTGACAGAGACCCTGGAAACCATTGAACGGGCAAGGGAAGCAGGATACACCACTGTTATATCCCACAGGTCGGGTGAAACGGAAGATACCTTCATGGCCGATCTCGCAGTCGCGATGAACTGCGGCCAGATCAAGAGCGGCTCTGTTTCCAGAAGTGAACGTCTTGCAAAATACAATCAGCTTATCAGGATAGAGGAAGAACTGGGAGATCAATCGGTATACAGGGGGAAAGGCGCCTTTTACAGCATACGCAAAGGGTAGAAGGAAAGGATCAGCGATCTCGAAACCCGAAACTAATACTACTACATTATAAATTTGAACAATCTGCGCCTGAGGGATTCCAGCAAACCTTTGTCATCCAGGGAAAGAAGCTTCGCGCCCTTATCGCCTTCGCTCCCGGACACTGATATCGTGCCACGGTCCATAAGAAATTTGAGGGCGTTCTTGTAATTCGACTGGGAAAGAGCCTCCATCTTGGAGATTTCCCCCTTTTTATATATCTTTACACCAAGTTTCTGGATCTTTTTTACAAGATCCTTTTCCTGTCTCGCCCTGTTTTTCAGATACGCGCACCCCCTGGCCGCGACCCAGTAAGACTCAAGATAATTCTGTATGAGCCCAGCAAACCACTGGAGAGACGCGCGCCCCTTGCCAGTCACCTCTATGGACATCTGGTCGCCATCCTCATGAACAAGGATTATGCCCCTGTCACATGCGTATGACACAACCTTGTTTACCTCTTCGAGATCATCCACATTATTGTCATATATAAATTCATGCTTGAACAGATCCTTGAAAAAGCTGTAGTCTTCCATAATTTCGGAAAGAGAGATCCTGTCGCCAGCACGAGAAAGGATCGAGATGGACACAAAAGAAAAGGAAACAAAGGAATGGAGTATACTGTTTTTGTAGTATTCAAGATTCAGTCTCTTGCCCTCATCCACAGAGTATATTGTCTCTTCAAACTCATCTTCCTCATCACCCTCTTCCGGTCCCGTCTTCGATATAAAACCGGACGATTCAAACATTCCCAGAGCATCATTAAGCGCTTTTTCCCTGCTGACAAATGTGGATGAGAACTTTACTCCCCTGTAGGCAAAATAATCATAAAATTCACTCAGAATATCCATCAGGTCGTCATGCGATATTCCTCTTCTGTAATAACATAAAAGCCCCGCTGCTACTAAGGAGAATGGCGATACGATAGACACCTTGTTTATTTCATTAACAATTTCATGCCCCATTCTTCTATACAGGGCCCGTCTTTCCGACAGGGTCATCTCTTCAATGGAAACTCTGTGTGAAGCGAGGTACGATTTGAGCAACATTGGTTCCCCTACATTCATGTAAACACTCCCGTAGCGTTTTCTGAGAACCTTTCTGCTCCTTATCAGGGATAGTATTTTTTCCTTTTCCTTACTGCCACCCTCCAGTTCCTTCAGGTAGGACTTTTCCTCTATGACCCTGTCATACCCTATGAAAATCGGAACTATTGCCAGATCGTCAAAATTTGCTTCCCTGTATGTCTGCATTATCATCGAGAGGAGACCGTATTTCGGCATAGCCATCTTGCCGGTACGGCTCCTTCCGCCTTCAATAAAGAATTCTATGGGGTGCCCCTCCTCCAGGAGTGTCTTGATGTATTTAGAAAGAACCTCTCCATAAAGAGCGTTGTCTCCGATAGTTCTCCTGATAAAGAATGCTCCAAGATTCCTGAAGATGTATCCCATGGGCCAGAAGAGGAGATTAGTGCCAGCTGCAATAAAGGGAAGCTGTATATTATTGTGATAAAAAACATAGGAAATCAGGAGATAATCTATATGACTGCGATGACACGGTATCACAACAAAAGGCATCTTTTTAGAGATATTTCTCATCTTTGAAAGGCCCTCTTTATCTATGATTACACCGTCATATATGTTGCTCCACAACCAGGTAAGTATTCTAACCATGAACCCCACGTAAGTGTCGTTATAACCGGCGGCTATCTCAAACAGGTATTTCCTCGCTCTGCTGATGATCGCATTGTAACCTTCTTTCCCGGTCGAGGCCATATCCTCTACAAACTCTACAAGCCCCGGGTCTCTCAGGGCCATCCCGACAATTTCCTCTCTCGATTTGAGGACAGGCCCCACAATGGACCTCTTTTCTTCATCGATCCTGTCTATGAGCTTCAGTCTCAAAAGATAGCTGATGGTTTCTCTGGACTTTCCCTTGTTGTCCTCCAGAAATTCCGCAAGGTTCACGGGCTTTGAGAACACAACAAAGGCCTTTTTATAATACCTGAAAAAGGTTATGACTCTCCGCAACACTCCCGGATTTTCAGTCTGCCCGAACAACAAATCCATCAGGCCCTTGTCCTTTTTTTCCCTTCTGCGCCCGTACGCAACAAGTTGAGGTACCAGCAAGATCGAAATATCCATATCCCTTTGCGCATCAATCAGCTGACCGAGAGGGTCTTTCGCACTCATCTCCCCGATAAACTCCGAACCGCGGAGGTATACCACAGAACTTTTTTTATCTTTTGTTGTCCTTTTCAGATACTCATTTCGGAAGGGGTTGTGGAAAAACCGCGAAATGATTGACTTGAAGGCATTCGGGAATGGCTGCCAGAGAATCATGTTAATTCCGTGACAATAGGAGGGTATTTCAATGTTCCCCCTGTCCAGTATGTTCCGGAGTATCAGGCAGTTCAACTGGCTCTTGTTCTTCAGGGCATATACAACCACCCCTTTTCCCGAGAGATTTTTCAGTCTCTCCAGTTCTTCTTCGTCTGCTTTTACCCTGGATAGAGCTATATTGAGCAACCGAAACAGTGGGGATTTCTTCTCCTCATAAAAAAGACCGCTGTAATATTCATCTATCTGTCTGCCGAATGATTTCCACCCCGATTTGATTGTCATAATGCCACTTCGGTTCCTCATACACTGGTACAGATTTCTACCTTCAAAGCTCTCGGTATGTCTACCAGTTAACCGGACAGAATTCTGGAAATCTCTTAGTCATGTAATCCTTTACATATTCTTTGATCTCACTGGCTGTGGAAAAGGTCATGACTTTTTCCAACAGTTTTTCCGATTCTCTGACCGTTGAATTCCGTATTATATTCTTCACACGAGGTATTGCCAGTGGTGTCATGCTCAGTCCATCCAGTTTGAGTCCGAGCAGAATGGGCGTACACAATGGATCACCCGCCATCTCGCCGCACATAGCAACCTTTATTCCTGCATTATGTCCTGCATCGACAACCTGTTTGATCATCCTCAATATAGCGGGATGAAGCGGCTCATACAGGTATGTAACACGTTCATTGACCCTGTCAATCGCAAGCGCGTATTGTATCAGATCATTAGTGCCGATACTGAAAAAATCCACTCTTTCCGCCAGCTGATCCGCTATGATCACCGCGGACGGAACCTCTATCATAATACCTATCTTTATATCTTCATTAATGGGAATCCCGCCGGATATGAGCTCTTCTTTGACCTCATCAATTATGTTTCTGGCATCCACAATTTCCTTCACCCCGGAAATCATGGGAAGCAAGATACCCACATTGCCATAGACACTGGCGCGCAATATAGCTCTTAGCTGTACCTTGAAGAGTTCAACCTCCTGGAGGCAGAATCTTATTGCTCTCAGGCCCATCACAGGATTCATCTCTTCGGCCAATCCTGCATCGGAAATAAACTTGTCACCTCCCAGATCGAATGTCCTGATAGTGGCCCACTTGATTCCCTCACCCTCTATAACCTCCTTATAACTGGAGAGATGCTCTTCTTCCGAGGGAAGCTGCTCCCGGTTGATATAAATAAACTCTGTCCGGTAAAGACCTATACCATTGGCCCCGTGAAATACTGCCGAGGGGATTTCTTCAACAAACTCTATATTTGCCCCCACACCCACACTATGACCGTCCGCTGTCACCGCGGGAAGATGCGCATCCTTGAGCAGATCTTCTTCCATCACGAGGTAGTGTCTTTTCTTGTCT